>JBBRVA010000084.1:0-15147 GCA_038247295.1 Caldilineales bacterium
ACCAAGAAATAATCGCAATGGCGTTGCTCGCTGGCCGCAAACTCATCCGCGGCATGTAGTTTGTCGGCAGCAAATTGCTGAATCAACGCGTGCAGGGTATAGCGATTCGCCGGCAGAGTTTGCACCAGCGACTTGCTTACCAACCCAGCCAACAAGGCAGGTGTTGCACCCGCCACACTTTGTGCCGCTTCTTGATCAAAACCGCCGCGAAAGACAGCCAGTTGACGCAGGCACAGCTGTACATCCGCCCCTAATAAGCGCCAGGAATATTCAAAGGTCGTGGCAATGCTAGATTGGCGCGCCGGTCGATCGCGCAGGGGTGAAACGACCAACGCTTTACCCAGCGTTAGCGTCGTGGCGATTTCAGTGCAGGAGCGCAGTTGCATCGCCGCAGCCGCTAATTCTAACGCCAACGGTAAGCCTTCGGTGGCGCGGCAGATGCGCGCCATTGCGGTCCATTCCGTTTCATTCGGCGTAAAGTGGCGCTGAAACTGGCGCACACGCTGCAAAAAGAGCTGGAGCGCAGCAAATTTATCCAACCCCGTGGTTGCGCCATGGGGAGGATAGGGTAGCCCTTCGAGCGCAAAGACCTGCTCTGCTTGCAGCGCCAACCGTTCGCGCGAAGTGATCAGCAACGTCACATGCGGTGCATGGGTCAACACGGTGCACAATAGTTGCACCTCGGGCAGCAATTGCTCGTAGTTGTCTAATACTAAGAGCAGTTCCTTATCAACCATGACTGATCAACGCCCCAACCCAGATCAGTTGCTCGCACGCGTGCAAGCAGAAGAAGCCCAACAGGCGCGCGGTAAATTAAAAATTTTCTTCGGTGCATCGGCCGGCGTCGGCAAAACTTTTGCCATGCTGCAAGCAGCGCAGGGCCGCAAGGCAGAAGGCGTCGATGTCGTGGTCGGCTATGTCGAAACGCACGGTCGCGCCGAAACCGACGCACTCCTGCATGGTCTGGAAATATTGCCCGCCAAATTTGTGGAATACCGCAATGCGAAGTTGCGCGAGTTTGACCTAGACGCCGCGCTGCAACGCCGGCCGACCCTGCTGCTGGTGGATGAATTGGCGCACACCAACGCGCCTGGCTGTCGCCATGCCAAACGTTGGCAAGATGTAGCAGAATTGCTTGATGCCGGCATCAACGTCTACACCACGGTCAATGTGCAACACCTGGAGAGCCTCAATGATGTCGTGGCCCAAATCACCAACATCATCGTGCGCGAGACGGTGCCCGACCGCATCCTCGAACAGGCCGACGAAGTGGAATTAGTCGATCTGCCGCCCGACGAGTTGCTGCAGCGCCTCCACGAAGGCAAAGTTTATGTGCCCGAACAGGCCGCCCATGCCAGCGCCAATTTCTTCCGCAAAGGCAACTTAATCGCCCTGCGGGAACTGGCGCTACGGCGCACAGCCGACCGCGTCGACGAGCAGATGCAGCGCTATATGCAAGACCACGCCATCTCCACCACCTGGCCGACCCATGAACGGCTGCTGGTCTGTGTTAGCCCTAGCCCCCTATCCGCACGTTTGGTACGCGCCACGCGTCGCATGGCCAACCGGTTGCGCGCGGGCATGGCTGGTAGTTTATGTCGAAACCCCCGCCGACGCCCGCCTAAGCGACAGTGCGCGCGAACGTATCCTTCAGACTCTACGCTTGGCCGAGAAATTGGGCGCCGAAACGGCGATGCTCTACGGCGCCAGTATAAGTGAAGAGATCATCCGCTATGCCCGCCAACGCAACGTTTCTAAAATTGTCGTCGGCAAGCCGCTGCGCTCACGTTGGCGCGATCTTCTCTTCGGGTCGGTGGTCGATGATCTTGTGCGCGCCAACGCCGAAATCGACGTTTATGTGATCAGCGGCGAGCAAGAGCCGGTAACACCGCCCGTGCGCCAGCCGGTGCAATTGACGAGCAGTTGGGTTGCCTATCTAAAAGGCATCGGCATCGTTGCCGTCTGCACCCTCCTGTCAAACGTAATAACACCCCATTTAGAGCTCGCCAATTTGATTATGCTCTACTTGTTGGGTGTTATGTTTGTCGCACTGCGCTATGGCCGAGGGCCGTCGATTGTCGCCTCTTTGTTAAGTGTGGCGGCGTTCGATTTCTTCTTTGTCCAACCTTACCTTACCTTTGCCGTTGCCGATGTCCAATATCTGGTCACCTTTGGCGTCATGCTGATCGTCGCCATCGTCATCAGCACACTTACCGTCCAGATCCGCACTCAAGCCGATGTGGCCCGCCAACGTGAACGCCGCACGGCTGCACAGCGCGGGTCGGGGCTGGGGCTTACCATCTGTCGCGGGGTAGTCGAAGCACATGGCGGGCGGATTTGGGCGGACAATCGGCAAGCAGGCAGCGGTGCGATCTTCTCGTTTAGTTTGCCGTTAGAGGGCGAAGCCCCTACAATGGAAGCAGAAGTCTTGGAACTAGCTTCGTCAGCGAACGCATACATAGCATGAACAATCCATCACCCATTATCCTTTTGATCGAAGACGAGCCACCCATTCGCCGCTTCTTGCGTGCATCCCTGCCAGCGCAGGGGCATCACCTAGAAGAAGCAACGACCGGCGAAGAGGGTCTGCTGCAAGCGGCGATGCGCCGGCCCGATGTGATCATCCTCGATCTCGGCTTGCCCGACATCGATGGTCTGGAAGTGACAAAGCGGCTGCGCGAATGGACGACGACGCCGATTATTGTCCTATCGGCGCGCGGGCGCGAAGATGACAAAATCGCCGCGCTGGATGCGGGCGCGGATGATTATCTGACCAAACCGTTTGGCCTGGGTGAACTGCTGGCCCGGCTACGCGTGGCGTTGCGCCATGCAGCGCGCGCGCGCCTGGCGAAGAGGGAGAACCAGTTTTCCGGGTCGGCGATCTGCGCGTCGATCTGGTGCGCCGCCAGGTGTGGGTGGCGGAAGAGGAAGTGCATTTGACGCCGAACGAGTACAAGCTCCTGACCACGCTCGTACAGTACGCCGGCAAAGTGCTGACGCACCGTCAATTGCTGCGCGAAGTGTGGGGCCCCGGCTACGCCGAAGAGAACCACTATTTGCGCGTCTATATGGGCCAATTGCGCCACAAACTCGAAAAAGAACCCGCTCGGCCTCGTTATCTATTAACCGAGCCGGGCGTGGGCTATCGGTTGGCAATGGAGTAGCACCAGCGGTTACACAAACAAATTCTCCTACTTATTTCCGACGACAGCCCTGGATGCCGGTCGGCTGGCCATTGCTGGCAGGTCAATGTCAAAGGCCAGTCGATCTGGGATCGCTTCGCCTACACAAATGAGCATTGCAAACTATCTCACGCCGCAGGTTTAGCAGCCTTTTAGCCAACCGACCAGGTTTAAAACCCGCTATCAGACCAGTTGCATACTAGTCTGATAGCGGGTTTTGCAAGCCAAGGTTTGGTTTAGACTAGGGAGCATAGAAAATATTTATGTAATATCATCTGTGTAATCGCTTGAGAACGAATAAAAAGGGAGATATGTATGTTCACGCAAAATGAAAGTATGCTGGATCGGGTCATCCGCTTTGTTTTGGGCGCTGTCCTGCTATATGCCTGGTACACCGTGCTAGTGACCGGTCTGCTCGCCACGGTGGCGCTCGTGATCGGTGTTGTGCTGATGCTCACCGGCTTAATCGGTTGGTGTCCGCTCTATTCCTTATTCGGCATGAGCACTCGCCAATCACAGGTGTGAGTCGACATCACATAGCCGCTAGACCAAAGGTGAAAGTACAATAAACCGAAACTGCCGGAGTGCGATCTCCGGCAGTTTCGATTTTATGAAGTTGTACATCACTCACATTTGTACATCACATCACATGATGTAGCGTGGCTTACCGGTTCGGGCCGCCGCGCTTCTCATGCCGACCGTGTTGTTCACCTGTGCTGTCGCGCGATGCATTGTCATTGACGCCGTCACCATCTTCATCGACATAGTTGTCACAGGAACCATCCTGATCGCCATAATGACCGGCACCTAAACCAGCGCCACGGCCACGGGCGTAGCCATAGTGTTCGCCTGTACCGGCCCGAGGCGCATGATCGCAGACGCCGTCGCCATCCTCGTCAACGTAATTACGGCACAGACGAGGATCATTCTGTCCCGGATCACTATAACCGCGTCCTTGCGCCATCGCTGTTACGCTCAGCACCAAGAGCAAGACCAACGCTAACACGAACGAAATTGATAATCTGTTTCTCATTGTGGACCTCCGACTTCATTGTCTATGTCCTTGTAACATATGGCTTACATACGTCCTCACACATTGGACGTTATGTTGGAGATGACGAAACTCAGTTGATAGTTACAGTCCGTCCCTATTGCAGAACGACGCAAAGGTCAGCCGGGGTTTTATCAACCTAATCATAGCGCCCTATCTATAGTTTACCATCCGATTATGAAGAAACTGTGGAGAAAATAAGTAGAATTGATGAAGTTTTTGTCAAGTACCCTTGCGGCCATTACTCAGTCATCCATAAATGCCGGATCATGCTACAGAATCTCAGACATATGGTAAAATTGACGTTGCACCCTCCGCAGTCTGTAGGTAGATGAACAACGCAATCATCAGATCACACCAGGGAGCAACGCATGCAAACACAGCCGTCTAATCTTGACACGCTCATTGCTAAATTGCAGACCGTACCCATGCTGCGGGGATTGGACCCGGCGAGCCTGGCGCAACTAGCAGGAAGCGCCATCCGGCGCGCCTATGCGCCCGGTGCCGTGATTTTTTTAGAAGGTGACGCTGCGTCGGCGCTCTATTATGTAGATACCGGGTGGGTCAAGGTTGTGAAAATGTCGCCCGATGGCCGCGAACAGATCCTCTATGTTTGGGGCCCCGGTGAAATCTTTGGCGGCGTCGGCGTCTTTGTCAATCGACCAGTGCCAGCTACGGCTATCGTCCTGGAACCGACAGCGATTTGGATATTGCCGAGCGACGCGATCCGCCATCTGTTAACGACCAATCCAACGATGGCGCTGCCGATAATCGAGTTTATGGCAAACCGGATCAGTGAACTAGTCGAGTTGGTGGCAGACCTGTCATTGCACACGGTAACCGCGCGGCTTGCCCGCCTGTTGTTGGAGCAAGCCGAAGGGGATGTGCTACACCGGCGTAGTTGGGCTACTCAGTCCGAGATGGCTGCCCGCCTTGGTACCGTGCCCGATGTGCTCAGTCGCGCCCTGCGTGGGCTGGTCGAAGCGGGGTTGATTCAAGTTCAGCGCCACCAGATTCAAATCCTTGATCGCCAGGGACTGGCAGCCCAAACCATATCTGATCACCGTTAACTAGACAACTTCCGCTAGTTTCATGTATAGTGAAGGAAATTGGGCAATTGTAATGCTATCAGCGCTGTTGATGGCTGCAACGGAGGATGGGGATGCGTCAAGAAGTTCGCTATGCAGTGGGCTGGGGAATCGGTGTCACGCTGCTGCTGTCTTTGCTGATTCTGATCGGTTCGCGTAATTTGGCCCATTTTGATGCGGCGCTCGTGGCCTATACCGCTGCGGTGGTTTTTGCCACCTTTGGCTTAACCTATCGCTATGCCATGTGGCTGCAACGCCCACCCACTGCGCTCTATTGGAAGCGCGGCTGGCAAACCTTCTTTCAGCGTGGTCACCGCAGCCGCAATGCGCAAAGCTGGGTGGCCTACATGGTGCAGGATATTCTCCTCAATCGGTTTATCTTTGCTCGCGACCGCTTGCGGGGTCTGGCCCACTGGTTAATTATGTGGGGCTGCATACTCGCGATTGGGATTACCTTTCCCCTTGTCTTTGGCTGGCTGCATTTCGAGTCGATCCCCACAGATTTGGAACTTTACCGCGCCTATATCTTTGGCTTTCCCGCCTTCACCTTCCCGGTTGACTCGATTCTCGCCTTTTTGACCTTTCATGGGCTGGTCTGGGCGTCGTTGATTGTGATTGCCGGGGTGATGTTGGCCATGCGCCGGCGCATGCGCGAGGAAGGTGCGGCGGCCTTACAGATGTTTACCGAGGACTTTCTACCGCTGATTTTGCTCTTTGGCGTCAGCCTCACTGGTGTCATGCTCACCGCTAGCTACACCTGGATGAAGGGCTATGCCTATGACTTTATCGCCATTTTGCACGCGATTACGGTCATCGGCACGTTTCTCTGGTTGCCCTTTGGTAAGTTTTTTCACATCTTCCAGCGCCCGGCGCAGATTGGGGTGCGCTTCTACAAAGATGTGGGCGCGCGTGAAACACCTGCTCATTGCCGCCGCTGCGGCGCGCCTTTTACCTCCCAGATGCACGTCACTGATCTGATCGAGGTAGAGAAGGCGTTGGGCTATCAATATGAGATGCCCGACCACGCCACGGAACATTACCAGTGGATCTGCCCGCCCTGTCGTCGCGCCCTCTTTGTCCTCGCCCAGGGTCAACTGTGGCAGGCAGAGCGTGGGACCGTCACGCCGGTCAACGGCTACCGCCCGGCCACACCCAGCTACGTCAACCCCGGCATGGGCGAAGGCCCGTTGGGGGAAGAGGACGCACGTAATTTCCATGCATAACACAACGTAACTCGATAATATACCGCAATAGCTTATAGATGATAATATACTACCAGTGTCAATACCAATATATTTTTATCATCTATGGCATTGCTCAGCATAAAACAAGGAGCATAGGATGAAAACCTTTCAATTGTTAGAAAATATCGAGTTCCATGATAAAAATCCTTACGCACAACCCCTCCAAGTCAATGAGGATGGTCGTGTACTACGCTTTGCGTTAAAGCCTGGTCAGGTGGTACGCGAGCATAGCGCACCGCACTCGCCTGTCTATCTTGTTGTTCTAAAAGGGAATGGTCTTTTTGCCGGCGCCGATGGAGTTGAGCTTGAATTTAGCCCAAACACGCTCCTAACTTTTGAACCTGGTGAGCAACATACCATCCGTGCACTGGATGAAGAATTAGTCTTTCTGGCTCTTTTGCATGAGGCGCCACAAGCATAAACTGGCGTCACGCCAATGATGCCGGCACCTCATCCAAAGCCTTATCTATGCGATTGAGATAGAGATGAATAATAAACTTTTTGCACCCGATCCGGCCAATGACCCCTTTGGCCCCACTCCCGCTTACTCCACCGGCCTGCGGCTGGACACAGGCGTCGAGCCGGACAAGCTGGTGGCGACCCACTGCTGCTTTTGCGGCCAACAGTGCGGCATTCTGCTCAAAGTCAAAGCGAATGAGGTGATTGGCTTTGAACCACGTTACGACTTTCCCTTTAATCAAGGCAAACTGTGCCCTAAAGGGGTGAAACGCTATCTCCAGGGTGCCCACCCCGATCGCCTGCTGCACGCCTATGAACGTGATTCAAGTGCGCCCGGCGGCTTCAAGGCGCTGCCCTATGAACAGGCTATCCACCGCGTCGCCGCTGAGATTGAGCGCATCCAGACGCAACATGGCCCCCACGCCTTTGCCCTGCTTAGTGGCGCCAGCTTGACCACCGAAAAGACCTATCTGATGGGCAAGTTTGCCCACATGTGTCTAAAAACGTCGAATATCGACTACAACGGTCGCCTCTGCATGGTGAGCGCTGCGGCGGGCAACAAGAAAGCCTTTGGCATTGACCGCGCCGCCAATCCCTGGAGCGACATCCTGGGCGCGCAGGTGGTCTGGATCAGTGGGGCCAATGTGGCTGAGTGTGCGCCTATCACCACCGATTATGTCTGGCAGGCGCGCGAACATGGCGCCAAGATCATCGTCGTGGACCCGCGCATTACCCCGATTGCCCGCACTTGCGATCTCTTTCTGCCGGTCAAGCCGGGGCGCGATAGTGCGCTCTTTAACGGCGTGCTGCAATTGATGATCGAAAACGACTGGCTGGACCACGATTTTATCGCCAATCACACGGTCGGCTTTGATGCGGTGGCGGAGCATGTGCGCGAGTGGACGCCGGCGCGCACGGCGCAGGTGACGGGCATCGCCGAAAAAGCGATCCGGCAGGCCGCCGAGTGGTGGGGAACCGCGCCAAGCAGCTTTATGATGCATGCCCGCGGCATTGAACATCACAGCCACGGCGTCCAGAATGTGCTGGGCGCCATCAACCTGGTGCTGGCCTCGGGGCGCATCGGGCGCGAAAACTGTGGCTACGCCACCATCACCGGCCAGGGCAACGGCCAGGGCGGTCGTGAGCATGGGCAAAAGTGTGACCAACTGCCCGGCGGTCGCGACCTGGCCAATCCCGAACATCGCGCCCACGTCGCGGCTGTATGGGGCATGGCGCCGGATGAGCTGCCCCAGCCGGGAGTGGATGCCTATGAGATCTTCCGCAAGATCGAGCGCGGCGAGATCAAAGGGCTGTTGAGTCTCTGCTTCAACCCGGTGGTCTCGCTGCCGGACAACAACTATGTGCGGGCGCAACTGGAAAAGCTCGACTTCTACGTGGCGATTGATTTTTTCCTCAATGAGACCGCGCGCTATGCCCACGTTGTCCTGCCCGGCTCGCTGCACGAGGAGGACGAAGGCACGGTGACAACCACCGAAGGCCGCGTCATCAAGATCAATAAGGCCATTGACTGCCCCGGCGACGCACGCCAGGACTGGCGGATTATTCAGGACATTGCCAAAGCACTGGGGCGGGAAAACGGCTTCACCTTTGTCGACCCAGCCGAAATCTTTACCGAACTGCGGCGGGCTTCACAAGGCGGGGTAGCCGACTATGCCGGCATCACCTACGCGAAGATCGAAGCGCAACAGGGCGTCTTCTGGCCGTGCCCGGACGAGGCGCATCCCGGCACGCCGCGCCTTTTTGAGCCGAATTCGTGGAATCTGGTGGCGCAGGGCAAAGGCCCATTCTACTTCCCCGACGGCAAAGCGCGCTTTAATGTGGCCCCCTACGCACCGCCAGCCGAAGATGTGGATGAAGAATACCCGCTCATGCTCACCACCGGACGGGTCATCAGCCAATTCCTCTCCGGCGAGCAGACGCGGCGTATCGGCCCGCTGTTGGATAACTACCCGGAGCCGCGTATTGAGCTGCATCCCGCCTTGGCCGCCCAGTTGGGGATTGCCGACGGCGATTGGTGTACCGCAGAAACCCGCCGCGGCGCCGTCACGTTGCAGGCGCAGGTGGTCAAGACGATTCGTCCCGACACCATCTTTATCCCCTATCACTGGCCGGGCCGCCGCAGCGTCAATCAACTGACCATTGCCGCGCAGGATCCAATTTCCAAGATCCCTGAGTACAAAGTCTGCGCGGTGCGACTGCGCAAGGCGGAAGCCAATGGCGCGTGACCCGATGTCCCCTGACTTGAAGATAATGGAACCGGCGACGCTCGCCGAGGCCGTAAGCCAGGCGTGTATCGAAGCGGCGCTGGCGGCCTATGAAGATGTGTCATGCAGGGGCGTGGGAATGTGCCGTGGACGCCATGCGGTCGCTGGATTTGGCGTCAATCGTGGCGGGTAAGAAGTTCGACTTCTGGCAGAAGTCGAACTTCTGAATGTCCGAGTAAGCCCAGCGAATATGAATGAAAGGGAATCATGGTCAGAGCAACAGATATGGAATTTTTTATCGATCCCAGCCGCTGTATCGGCTGCAATGCTTGTGTGCTGGCATGCAGCGAGTGCGACACCCACAAGGGTCAATCGATGATCCAGTTGGACTATGTGGATCGCGCGGTCTCGACGCAGACGGCGCCGGTGATCTGTATGCACTGCGATTCGCCCACCTGCGCCGAGGTCTGTCCGGCGGACGCCATCAAACGCACGGCGGATGGGGTGGTGCAAACGGCGCGCAAGCCGCGCTGTATTGCCTGTAACAATTGTGTCCTGGCCTGCCCCTTTGGTGTACCCAAGATGAATACCGGCATGAACCTGATGATGAAGTGCGACATGTGTTATGACCGCACGTCGGTGGGGGGGAAGCCCATGTGCGCCTCGGTCTGCCCCAGCCAGGCGTTGTTCTATGGCACGCGTGAAGAGATTGCCCGCCTGCGTCCCAATTCCAGAGCGATTAACAGCTTCCAATTTGGTCGGCAGACCATTGAAACCAAGGTCAACCTGCTGATCCCCAAGGCGGCGCCGGTGACGCTGATCGATGTGACGAGCGCCATGGATCAGCCGCCCAGCACCCAGGGTGCAGAGGAAGATGATCTGCTGATGAATCTATTCATCGCATAGCGGCTTTTGTGTAACCAAGCAAGAACGAGGAGCGTCTATTCCGATGATCAACCAGGAATCCGAACAACTCACCGTCGCGCCGGATGGTCGTGCGCCGGACGAACAGCCGCGGTGGCGGCAGGATTTCCCTATCGACTGGCCGCAGGATGAGTATGTGGCGCGGCGTGAGTTTATCAAATTTTTGTTGCTGACCAGCGTTGCCTTTACCGTCGGGCAATTCTGGCTGCTGGTGCAGAACTTTTGGCGCCAACAGGCCGCACCGCAGGCCCAACTGATTACACGGGTAGACGAGATTCCGGTGGGCGGTTCGCTGATCTTTCACTACCCGGCCGAAAGCCCAGCACGGCTGTTGGTGCGCGTGGATGAGGAGACTTTTGTAGCCTACGAGCAGCAATGCACTCACCTGACCTGCCCGGTGCTGCCGGCTGTGGAGAAGGGCGAACTGCACTGTCCCTGTCACGACGGTATCTTCGATCTGCTCACCGGCCGTCCATTGGCCGGCCCGCCGCAGCGCCCGCTGGCGCGGGTGACGCTGACGGTGCGCGATGGGCAGATCTTTGCCACCGGCATGGAAAGGCGCACCACATGAACCGACGCACGCGCTTTGCCCGTAGCCAGCGCATGACCATTGCTGCGGGCATTCTCTTTATTGTGCTCCTCCTCATCATTTTGCAGTTGTGGCTCTTTACCGCCACCGTCAATGCCTTTCTGGGCGGCGACACGGCGATTCTCTGGCCGGCAGCGCTGGTGAGCCTGGTCTGCTTGGGATTAAATCTGGGACTGTTGTGGTATCTCTATGCCCTTGAACGCTAACAACGCCGACACTTCTGTCAACAACCCAGTTAACAACCCAGTCAACAACCCAGTCAACAACACTGGGCGCGGGCGTCTGGCAAGTGCGGTCGCCACGCTCTTTCCCGGTTATTTTGCCCTGGTCATGGCTACCGGCATCGTCTCGATTGCCACCTTTTTGATGGGGATGCAGCCGATTGCCTGGGCGCTGTTGGTCATTAACATCGCCGCCTATGTCATCCTCTGGCTGCTGACGTTGGTGCGCTTGATCCGCTATTTCCCCAATCTCCTGGCCGATCTAAACAGCCATGCGCGCGGCCCTGGCTTTTTTACGCTGGTGGCCGGGACCTGTGTGTTGGGCAGCCAGTTGGTGATTGTTGCGGGCAACGACCGGGTGGCAAGCGTGCTTTGGCTGTTGGGCATCCTACTCTGGGTGGTGATTATCTACGCCTTCTTTGCCGCCGTCACCATCCGCGAAGAGAAACCAACCTTGGAGAGCGGTCTCAACGGTGCCTGGCTTCTGGCTACTGTGGCCACCCAATCGATCGCGATCCTGGGCACGCTGCTGACCACCCGCACCGCCGCGCCGTCGGCGGCACTGCTCTTTTTTACCCTGTGTATGTATCTGGTCGGTTGTATGCTCTATCTGAGCCTTATCACCCTGATTCTCTATCGCTTTACCTTTTTCCCCTTGACGACCAGCACACTCACACCGCCCTATTGGATCAACATGGGCGCAGTGGCGATTACGACACTGGCCGGGGCGACGCTGATCCTCAACGCCGCGCATTGGTCACTTTTGACCGAGCTATTGCCCTTTCTCAAAGGTTTTACCCTCTTCTTCTGGGCCGCCGGCACGTGGTGGATTCCACTGCTCCTGCTCCTGGGTGTCTGGCGTCACCTCTACAACCGCTTCCCCCTGCGCTATGACCCCCAATACTGGGGCATGGTCTTCCCCCTGGGCATGTACACCACCTGCACCTTTCAACTGGCGCGCGCGCTGGAGACGCCCTTTCTGCTGGTCATCCCCCGCTATTTTGTCTATGTGGCGCTGTTGGCCTGGGCAGTGACGATGATTGGGTTGCTGCGCAGCCTGATGAAACAACCATAAAATAATATTATCAAGAAGGTGGTGTGTTTTCCTGTTCCATGTGACTTTTGTCGCAGCGCAATAAATTATAGGTTGCTATACTGTGTTGGGAAGAAGTCTAGGGTTCCGATATGGACCTAATTGACCGTTGATGATGCAAAAGGAACATTTACCCATGAGTCAGGAACAACACTCCATGCCCGTGGTCGACGTGCGCACCATCGCGCCGCGTGAGCGTCACCCGCTGATCTTCCAGACCTTTGACAGTTTGCAACCCGGTGAGTCTTTTATGCTTGTCAACGATCACGAACCGAGACCGCTCTACTACCAGTTCTTGCACGAACGGGAGCATCAATTTACCTGGGTCTATCTGGAAGAAGGCCCTGATGTCTGGCGGGCGCAGATCGGCAAAGCCGCGGCGGTGTAACGGGCTTTACCCATGTCTCCATTAGACATTATCGGGAATAAGCTCACACCTCTGGTGGGCAAATTGTCGGCCCTCCTTTAAATTCCTTATTCCCGATAAACTCTATTATAAGGAGAGTGCATTGCGTGTATTGCTGATTAATCCCAAATTTCGCTTGCCCATCGACACGCGCACGACCGCACACCTGGGGTTGGCCTATCTCGGTGCGGTGAGCGAACGGCGGGGCGATGAGGTGGTGATCTTTGATGCCGATGTGGAGGAACGATCAGTGGGCGACTTTGTGCAGGAGTTTCGGCCGCACATTGTCGGCATTACGGCCAACACACCCCAAGTCAAGCAGGCGTGGCGTACAGCCGCAGCGATCAAGCAGGTGCATGATGTGCCGATTGTGTTGGGAGGACCGCACGTCAGTGTGTTGCCGGAGGAGAGCTGTGCCAAGCCCGACGTGGATCTTGTCGTGCGCGGCCAAGGCGAAGAAACCTGGCTGGACATCTGCGACCGATTGGAGATCTTTTTGCGCGATCAAGCACACTTTTCGACCGCCGAATTGATGCACCCTAAGCACAATATTTTCACTGACTGTCCGGGATTGTCCTACAAGAGCAGCGACGGCATGATCCACAACAACCCCGATCACCCGGCGTTAGAGGATCTCGATACACTGCCGTGGCCGGCCTATCATCTCTTCAAAATGGATCGCTATACTAATCTGCAGCCGGCAACCGACAAAGTGGACGGCGCCCGTAGCTTTAGCATCATGACCAGCCGTGGTTGTCCCTACCGTTGCACCTTTTGCAGCCAAAGCATTATGCCGATCAGGTGGCGCAGCCGCAGCTCGGAAAATGTGATCGCTGAGCTCCCCAGTACTTTATTAGAGACGGTTAGATTTCATTCTATCACAGATGTACAGCTCTGTCTTGGTGGAATATGCGCTTTTGTCTTCTGATCTGTACTCAAACACGGTCCGGATATTTCGGCACGGTCATATAGCTATGCTCAACGGAAATGAAACGAGTGCATTGTACTTTGAGTGAGTTTGCACTCATTTGATTTCCGCTCTGTATAATCGATGCACGGTTGATTCAAGTTTAGCGCCGCCGGATTCAACTCCTCGATCACCAGGGACCGGCAGCCCAAACCACACATACCAACGAATTCGCCCTCAATCCGACAAAAGTCGAATACATCCTACCGCGCAGATGCTATACTTGAACCATAGCATTTGCGCGGTTTTCTATGGATGCAAGGAGCATAAAAATGGAATCACCTACGGATAAACGTTCGCCGTGGATTAGCACGTTGGCCGTCGTTGCCGTCCTCTTTGGGGTGCTCACCATCATCTCTGGTGGACGTACCCTCTTTAACGCCGAGGCACAACAACTGGCCGGCAATTACGTGCCGTTTGTGCTTTGGTTTAACTTTCTGGCCGGCTTTGCCTATGTCATGGCCGGCGCCGGCCTCTGGTTCCGGCAGCGCTGGTCGATCTGGCTCGCGTTTGCCATTGCTGCCGCCACCATCCTCATTTTTGCAGTCTTTGGCATCCAAATCTGGGCCGGCGGCAGCTATGAAATGCGCACGGTGGGCGCGATGGGTTTGCGTGCAATTACCTGGCTGATCATTGCCGCGGTGGCCTATATAAAGCTAGCCAATCATCAATATCGAGCAGCAGCATAAGAGGGGGGTACGCATGAAAATCACAAAAGATACGCGTGTTTCGGATCTACTGGAAGAATATGGCGACATTGCCGATGTAATGGAGGTCTTTGGGGTAAAGCGTGTTGGACGTTATTCACTGCGCAAGTTGCTGACAAAAGCCTTGACCGTTGAATGGGCCGCGCGCATCCACCGCGTGCCGCTGGACGAATTCTTAGCGATTCTGCGCAAAGCGGTTGCACCCAAAGCGTAGTAGTCCAAGAATAGTAGGCACAGGGTAGTGGATATGCAGAGAAGATACTGGAGAAGGTTATAGAAGGTGGAAGACAATGTCTAGCTCACAAACACGTGATCAGTCTGTGACGCTGATGGAAAGCGGATCATTGGCTGCGCACAAAATGGGAGATGCAGACGTTAGCCCCGCCGCGATCAGTCCGGCCAAAGTACATCGAGGCATGACTGTGCAGACCGGCGAAGGACAGACGGCGGGTCGCGTGGCGGCTGTCGTGCTGGATCAGGATCAGCAAAAAGTGACCCACATCCTGCTGATGTGGGAACGCCCACTGCTGGAGTATCGCCTGATTCCCGTCGAGCTTATCAAGCAGGTGGGTGATGAGGAGGTTCTGCTGCATATCTTTGAGCCAGCCGTGGAGAATCTGCCCATCTGGCACGGCGTTTGACGCACGTTGTAGGTAACATTTTTTGCCTTTGAAAAAGGAGATATTGTGATGAAATCGACAACTGGTAAGTGGAACATCGGCATTGGCCTATGGGTGATGGCGGCTTTCATGCTCTATGGTTTCTATTTGATCTACGCACGCGACTTTGCCCCCGATAGGGAAGCCTGGATTGCTGCCTACAACGTTAGCCCTCATTTTGAAGCCCGCCTGGCACATGTGCATGGCAATCTCTTCGCCTTCCTGAACATCACCTTTGGCTATCTGTTATTGCGCTTGCCCGTGGGCGGCGCGCAAGCCAAGTGGATCTCTGGCCTAGCGTTAACGGGCATGCTCATGCCAATCGGCATCCT
>JBBRVA010000085.1:0-15138 GCA_038247295.1 Caldilineales bacterium
ATCGCAAACTTTAGGCAGCGGCTGCCTTAAGCGACGTCTTCCGCAGTTTCCTCATCCGGCTCTTCTTGCACATCTTGTGCTTGGCGGCGGCTCAGGCCCACGCGCTGACGTTTCGAGTCTATGCGTAGGATTTTGGCCATCACACGCTCACCGGCACGAATTGTCTTAAGTGGTTCGGCTACCGAGATATCCGCCAACTCGCTCAGGTGAATCAGCCCTTCAACACCGGGCTCTAATTGAGCAAAAGCGCCAAAATCCACCAGACGTGTGATGGTGACAGGAATTACCTGGCCGACGGCATAGCGGTTTTCAATATCGGTCCATGGGTTGGCATTCAGGCGTTTGCGGCTGAGACCAATTCTTTGATTCTCTGGATCAAGCCGGATGACCTCAACATCGATCTCCTGGCCCACTTCTAATGCCTCACGCGGATGGTTGATCGCCGCCCAACCAATTTCGCTCACATGTAGCAAACCGTCGGCCCCACCCAGATCGACGAAAGCGCCAAAGGGACGCAGGCTGCGCACTTCGCCGCGCACCACATCGCCCACCTTCAAGCGGGTGAAGAGTGCTTCTTTCTGCGAGGTGCGGTATTCGCGCTCGGCCAACATTTGCGACATCACCAAGCGCCGACGGCGCCGATCCACCTCGATCACTTTCAAGCGCATCTCTTCGTTGATGCGCCGTTCCATCTCGATTCGGCGTTGATCTTCGGTAAGATTACGCGGCATGTCGATGATGTGCGAGGCCGGGACAAAGCCGCGCAGACGGTTGAACTCGACGGTTAAGCCGCCTTTGTTATAGCCGATCACCTTATGAACCGTGATCTCGCCATTGTCCATCAGCTTTTGGGCAATGATCCAATCTTTTTGTTGCAGCGCATCGGCAATGCTCAGGTGGAAAGTGCCATCATCTTCCGGGGGCCGGCTGACGACTACGTCCACCGTCTGACCGACGTGCAAATCCTTGACAAATTCAGGGTCGAGCTTAGCCAGATCAGATTGTGGGACTACGCCGTCGCGTTTGCTACCGACATTCACCAACAATTCTGTGGGGCGAACTTCAACAATTACACCTTCGCGTAGATCACCACGCTCCGGTGAGTCAAAGTCACCATCAGCTTCGAGATACTGTTCAAATAATTCCAGGTCTGCCTGGCCTTGAGAAGATCTCTGTGTGTCTTGAGCTTGCGGTGCGAAATTGTTATAAACGGACTCTGTCATCGTCAAAACTACTCCAAATTTGGGATTGATGATAATTGGCGTCGTATCTACATTCTCAATACGAAAAAAGTATTAGTTATTAATTTATGATTATAGCAGTGTCTTGACTGTACGTCAAGCGCAACATTTATAGCAAATAGCTATAACCACACTTCTTGAAAAAGTTAAAGCATTCTACACGTACAATTGCCGGCGAATTTTTTCCCAAAGCTGCTGTAGTTGGGGAATACGCGCCGGCTCGACCGTCTGTTGCGCATAACGCACATGAACAAATGCTTGCGTTAACTCATGTACAGCCTGCGCAGACTCCGCTCGTTCTGCCTCTACTTCGGGGGGTGCAGGCGCTTCCGTCGTACTGGCGGCCTCCATCTTTTGGATGTGGGCCGTGTGCAAAGCTTGGACCAAACGTGGTGCATAGCGCAGCGGTGTTTCGCCTTCGATCCGCGCAAACCCACGTTGTTTAGCCTCTTGCAGCAGAGAGAGATAAAGGTAACGCACACGCTGATTCGGATCCAGATTGCGCGTCCGCCACCAACTCAATGCTTCTTCACCAGCCTCACCCTGGCCGGCTCTGGCCGCTGCGGTTGTACGTACACGCGTCAGTTGCCACTCTTGATAGGCACCGAAAAGTTGACGCCAGCGTGCCCGCAGCAAAGCCCAAAACCTTATTAGCCAACTAAATTGTAAGCCTTTCCCGCTAAAATAGATGTAGGCAGCATAGCCAAGTAGCAATGCCATTGTGATCCAAAAAAGGAGACCACCAGTCCACACCGGCCATTGGGCAGCCTGAGGTGGCACCTCAAAAACAGGTTGTGGGGGCGGCGGCGCAGGTGTCGCCGGTGGCGGCGGCGGTGGCTCGCCGGTAAAAAGCGAAATTATCATCAGCAGCAAGGTCATCAAAAAGCGGAAGATGCCTAAGATGAAGTTAAAAAGTAGTGAGATAGCCGCCCCCAAAATTTGCGCCAGGTAAAAAGTGTCGCCAAAAGGCAGCAGCGCGGCAATCGCACCCATCAACAGCAGCAGGAGGAAGACATAGAGCGGCCAGTGGCGCATCACATTAGCCGTGCTCGGCACGCGATCGATGGTCCAACGCGAGCGCAATAAGGCCAGTTGGCCTTGGCTGATCAAGACCAAACCGGCCAAGAAATAGATCACAATGGCGCCGATCACTGAAGGTTGAATGTTCTGGCGCGCCAGGGCAAAAAGCCCATTAGCTGACGCCCCCAGTTGCAAAGAAGCGGCCAGGATCACCAATAGAATCCCACCGCCAACCCAGCGGGTAACCAGGGTGCGCAAAACCGCCGGCCGGTCACTGTGCGAGGTGCGCACAATTTCACCCAAACGGTCGATCTGCATGGCGTAGAGTTCATCCGGTTGCAGCGCCAGCCGCATCAGATCATCGGTCGTGTTGGCCGCCACTAGCCAGGAAAAAGCCACAATCAACCCGCCGACGATGAAAGGGCCATCCAAGAGTGTGCTAAAAGGCTCGATCAGCAGATCCGCTGGCGCCGGCCACGCACCGGTTGCAACCCAGATCGCGACGCGGGTTATGACAACGAGTAGGGCAACTTCGGCCAGCCGATAGCCTGGTGTGCGGCGATGGCGTTGCTGGGGTTGCGTGAGCCAGGTGGTTGTAACACAAGCCACAATGACCGCTATCACACTCAGGCTAAGGATCATCGGCACGTAGCCACCGGCCAGCGACGGCGCCAACCGGCCAATAAAGGCGAGCAGCACGGTATCCACACAGATGATCAGCACCGCAATCAGCACTGGGCGCAGGACGGATGTCAGCCACAGTTGGTCATAGGGCGCACGCCCCTCTAAGATGACGGCCGCTTGCGCATCATCTTGCCCTGTCTCGCCCGTTTGATTGCTTTGTGTTACTTCGGCCATAATTGATCACTCACCTTATACAACAAAAGCAGTTATTTCTACCTACACGCCCACCGTCGTCAAGGATTCCAAATCCTTTTCCCAAATCGTCTTGTAGATCGCGACATTCAATTTTTTGCCCTTGCTTTGCAAGATATCAAAGTCCGGGTGGGGCGCGCAAATTAAGACAATCACCTGGGAGCCGCGCCGGTAGGCATTGTGGAGCACCCACAAACTTTGTTCGTCCAGATAGGGCGTCACCACGATCAGCGTCGTCCCCCATTCCAGGCTGGCGGTCTTACTGGGCAGCCAGGCGGCCAGGGTTTTATCAAAGGCATGCATTTTGATGCGGGCCAACAGACTGAGGATGCTCATCAATTGCCCCTGCCCATTATGGGCTGGCAGCGGCGCAGCCAGCGTATCCGACAAACAATCGAGGCCATTCGTGATCAAGCCAACCGGTTGGCGCTGCGCCACCAGATGGCTGGCCAGCGAGGCTGCGATCACAATTGCCCACTCGCTCAACCCAAATTCGCCCACATGCGGGTAGGCTTCGCGATTTAGATCTAAGACGACGGCGACATTGAGGGCGATGGCGGACTGAAACTTCTTGACCAATAAGGTGTTTTCGTGCGCGCTGGCTTTCCAGTGGATGCTGCGCTGGCTGTCGCCGTTTGTGTAGCTGCGCACACCGGCCAAGCGCGCCGGATCTTCGAAGAGCCGTTGGCGGCTGGCAATGACACCAAACGGCGCACGACTGGGCAGCCCAAGTTGGTGCAGAGCCAACACCTGTGGATAAACCGTAACATAGACAGGGGTGCTGGCCTGCCAGTTGGCATCGACAAAACCAAACAGATCGCCCGTGCGCAAATTGAGCGGACCCACCGCATAATAGCCGCGCCGTTTGCAATAGAGTGTATAGCTGTGTTGCAACGTGGCGCGGCTGCCCACGCTCACGACCATTGTGTAGTCGGTGGCGTCTTTCAAATCAAGCGGCACCGGCTCTTGGATCTGCAACCAGGGCAGCGGCAACCAACTGCGGTTGGCAAAATGCAGCTTGACCGGGATTTTTTCGCCCAAAAAGGCATGGTCCGTCAGCTCGCGGCGTACATCCAACTGGCCCACGCTGCGCCGGATCCACCAATGGCTAAAAACCCACACGCCGCCCAGCACATAGACCAGATAGTAGACCCAGTCCATGCGCAACAGCGCACCGGCCAGGAAGAGAATGAGAAGGGCCCAGAAGAGATTGTTCAAAGGGATAACTCTATTCCAAAGACCTGCCGATTGAAGCTTCCAAAGTTGGATACAGCTTGACTGCCGACGGAACGCGCACCTGAAAATCTTGAAAACGGCAGACTACGGATTGTTGGTTTCCAGCAATGATGCCAACATCAAGGCGGGCGTAAGGCAAACGTGAAATTACGTGATGACAAATCAAAGCATCATTGATGAAAAACCAATGATCGGTTTGAATCGCGAGAATCGCAAGCTTATTTGTGTCTTGAGGACGCACTGATAGAGCCGACGCCTGTCGTGCATACACCTTAAACTTATTTCCACCATTAAAAGTTTGAACAACAGAAGCTCTGCGTAATTTTTCACGAATTCGGAAGGCGGCAAAGCATTCATCGCTAATTTCTTCAAATATTAAACTATAGCCATCATCCTCCGTGTCACCTTGCGTCATTGCCACCTTTGCTGTCAGATAATAGATATTGGGTGCGCAGCAGTTTGAGTCGCCGCCCATGAATACATCTTCATGATACTGGTTTCGCAGTGAAAGCACATAGCTTTTATTGTGCATCGTACGTTCCAAATAACAGATTCCGTTGCGCTTTGTCCCTTCTCCCCATCTTTGGTAATTGGTTTCAAATTTTTCATCGAAAACAATACTCCATTCGCGCTCGATCTGAGCAATCGAAGGGACAGCTTGTAGCGCTGTCCTTTCATTAGTAATATCCTCTTCACTGTACCTTACCACTTCGGTTGCGGCTAGGATTGCACGCGGCGTTCCATATTTTACCCATGTTGGGTTTACAGAATAGAGGAGGAGATCGGCTTGAAATGCAGTCAAGCAGAGGGAGCGGGCAATTCGCTCCACCAAATCTGGCGAACGTGGCGTATAGTCACCAGCAAACCAACGCGCTATTGTTCTACGGCCAACATCAATCTCATGCGCGAGATCATCCTGTGTCTTTTTTTGCACCAAGTCTTGTTGTAAATAGAAAAATATATTAAGTAATTCAGCAAATGTGTAATTTAGCATGATTTATTCTCCATAAAGAGTGGCACAAAAATGCCAGTTTAGCTAAGGTTCCTGTAGTATGCTGTACATAAGCTTAGATAGGTTGAACAGCTCTGCTTTTTACTACTTAGAGATTGGACAATTTGCCTCTACGATAACAGATAATTTTTTATAAAACAAGTTTTACTCAAAGTATTATGACTTTTGATTAAAGAAAGGAAATCTATGTTAAATCTTGTTTCAGCGCTACGCAAGATGTGGCAGGTGGTTGTATTGTTGATAATTTTAACACTTGTCTCACCAGAATATGCGACAGCTCAGGAGGCAAACAATACTGTCAATCTAGAAACGGCGCTTGCACAGCAATTAACCAAGGTTGCCACTGCGGCCTTGAACGCACAATTAGACGTGCTGACGAACTCGGTTAGTGCCAGTGCTAATGTACAGCAGTACGCGGTGTTTTATCAAGCGGCTATTCAGCAACAAGTTGCCGAAGCAACAACTAGGCGAGTTGCTTTGTTGGCTGACGGCATTATCTATGGCACGTATAACCTTCAAGTGACGGTCACTGATTTGCAGATTGATGGCGACGTAGTACTGCTTTTTGCCCAAGAGTACACTGCCATCAAGCTTGACAATTCAGAAATAGACGCACTTGCTCCCGAAACCACCGAGTACATCGATGATCATACATTTAGATTTCAATTGCTCGATGGAAACTGGTTTTTGGTTGAAGATTCGGTGCGCATGCCACCGAATCTTCCAATTGACCCTACGCTTGGTCCTGTCATTGACCCGCCAACTACCGTTGAATCTGAGCCTATTCTCAGTTTTGTAATCTATATGCCGTTTGTGTCCACTTCTGAGCAAAGCGTGCAATCGGCTGATGTACAAGAAATCTTGGTTGATAGAAGCGCTGTGGCAGCATACGCACGACTATGGTGGAACACAGCAAATCCTGCCTATCGCAACTGGCTGCCAGACAATGACTGCACAAATTTTGTTTCTCAATCTCTTAAGAATGGTGGATGGCAGTACACAACGCGGTACCCTAGCTCAAAGTGGTGGACTTCTGCCTGGTGGTATGCGTCCGATGATCAAACCCGGGCTTGGACTGCTGCTGACTGGTTTTACAGCTTCATACCAAGTCGTGCTACGCTTGCTCCCCAGACAAGTGACTTGCGAGTTGGTGACGTATTACAAATTGACTGGACGGGCGATGGTTCTGTTGACCACGCAACTATTGTGACGAAAAAAGACTCAAATAACCGGCTATACCTGACTTACCATTCGAACAACAGGTTGGACAAGCCTTTGTCTGATATTGTGGCACAGTATCCTAAAGCAAAGTATTATGGATGGAAATTGAATTAGGCTAGCGGTGCTAGGAGACATGAGTTCAGGCATTGCAGTCGTAAAAATTAACAAGGAGAAACTTATGAAAAAAGTATTCTTAATCTCAATCATTTCATTGTTGCTGCTGACAGTAAGTGTGGTTATGTTGGTAGCACAACCCGACCGCCCAAATGATTTGCCGCCACCACCGGCAACGCCACCAGTAAGCCAAGATCAAGCTTTGTTGGACAAGGAGCAACAGGAAAGACAGCAGGCGCCGGTTAAACCAGGAGCGACCGCAACACCACATCCAGGTGAAGTGATTTTAGACCGGGATCCAGTCAATTTAGGCGCTTCATTGCCACCTACCCCAGCCGCTTACGAACCGGGCGACACTTTGACCAATTACAGGAACGCTACCTTTGGTTTTTCATTTGATTACCCTACAAACTGGATTCTGGATGCGCCGACCGAGAAGATCGATCAACCACTTGTCCCTTATGAGATTTTTCTGACAAATTTCAATCCAGAGATGCAAATTAAAAACAATCCGCCCGACGGTAGCTTTGTGAGTGTTCATATTGTTGTAACTGGCAAATCTAACGTTGATGAAAGTATGGAGAGTTGGGTTCGTTCTGGTTATCATCCTGACACACAGTTCACTGCCCTCGAACCAATGACGGGCCAGAAAGTAACAATGCAACGCTGGATTGCAACAGGACCTACCTTGCCTTACGAGCTTGTGATTGTCACATTGAACAACGGAGCAAATGTCTACTCAATTTCATACGGTCCCGCCAAAACGAAATATTCGGAGACAGTTGAGAAAGTTATTTCGAGTTTTGTTGCGCCGTGAAAAACAAGGTCATAGTTTCTACTGCCATGAGCATACGGAGGCTCAATTATGTATAAGCGATCAACACGGACTTCCATTGTTGTTCTGATGCTACTTTTCTTGAGTTCAACGACAACCTCTGCACACCATACACCTGATCATCCAACCGGACACTGGCGGCTTCCCTTTACCGGGGTTCAAGCAATTAGCCAGGGACCAGGTGAAAACACTCATATCAATGCTTCATCAGAAGCTATTGATTATCCTGGAACATTCACTGTAGTGGCACCAGCCGATGGTTATATTCTTGATGTGTTGTATGCAAATGACTTTGGATGGGTTGTTAGAATTAACCATGGTGACTTGCTTGGAGGGAGTGGAACTGTTAGCTTCTATGCGCATATGGTTGCGAGCAGCGTATCCCACTGGCAGGTGGCTAATCCTATCAAGCAAGGCGATGTGATTGGGACATCCGGTCAAACTGGAACCGGCGCTAGTGGTATTCACCTGCATTTCGAGGGGAGGACTGGTGCTACTCAAGGTAGTGTATATAGTGGCCAATCTGTACCTATTCGTGCGATTCCAGGACAATGGTGGAACAAATGGTACTCGCCAGTTCCAAATGCGCAGTCTAATGATCAATTTTCAGGGGGTGCAAAGTATCCCGAATCCAACGTCCTTCCAGCTGTAATGCCTATTGATGGCAATCCACGCCATCTGGCAAATTTTGAAGCTCCAACCAGTATTCCGGCTGCACATCTTTCAAATATTGTGAACAGTTCGGTCGTTTTTCACATGGGTGGAAGTCCTAGTACACCGGGGAATAGTCAATATCAAACCTACTTCCAAATCGGTGAGTATGTAACAGGCAGTGGATGGCAATACCCATTTGGTAGTTACACTGGTAATGCTATTTTTGGACGAACTGTAAACAGCAGCAACCAATGTACACCAAGTAATCAACACTGTCATATAGTATGGTCTTACAACAGTTTGCGCGGCTGGTCAGATTATCGAACTCTTTACTTCCACACTGGCAATACAACTACAAGACAACCCTATATTGCTGCCTCTTACCACCGCAATTCCAATGTAGCTATCTTGACATTTGATTCAGCCGGAGCCACCTACTTTTCAGTTTGGGAAGATACACCTGGTGGTAATCCACCTACTGGTATATATGCAGGCTCGGCAAAGTCGATTGTTGTCAATCATCAGTCGAACCGCAGTTACACGGTTTCGGCCTGGACCGCAGCTCAAGGATGGTCACCCTGGTCGATTTGGCTGGTGCCGTAACAAATTTACAACATTATCTATGAAATTTTTTAGAAGCGCGACAGCTAACAACTGGAGAATTGGGATAGGGATAGTGCTCCTCGGCGTGCTATCCTTCCTTCTAGTTCGTTACTTTGTCGTTGAACAAAGCGGTGCGGATACCAGGGAACAAGTGGTTGCACAGTATATTACTGCCTTACGTGAGCAAAGTGCAGACCAAATTATTGCGTTAATGCCACCAAGTCATACAATTGAGCGGAAAGAACTTGACAAAATCATCTTGGAAGCCGCTGCCAAAGAATTAAAGGCTGTTCAAGCTTCCGACATTCCATCTGAAACCCCAACCATCATTATCGTAGATTTACATGAAACCCGCGCAGAAAATGAGGTATTGGGTGAATTGATCGGTCGAATTTACCTTCAGCAGCAGAATGGACGTTGGTATCTACTGTTAGGCCGCGCTAAAAATGGATTATCGCCTGATACGCCCAGCACACAAATTGACTAAGTCAAGGGTGTCAGATATTGGGTGTCAGATATTGGGTATCGGATATTGGGTATTGAGTGTTGGCGCCCTGATAATACCCACTACCCAATATCTAACACCCTTGGCTTTACTTCTCCACGCCGCCCAAATCCAACGGCGTGCGCTCGATAATGTCGGCGATGATGGCGGTGGCATTGCGCCCGCGCAGCAGGCTTTCCGGATGGACAATGCAACGATGAGGCAAGGCCATCGTGGCGATGGTCTGCACATCATCCGGCAGCACATAGGTGCGATTTTGTACGGCCGCGCGCGCTTGCGCCCCACGATAAAGGGCCAACGTGCCACGCGGGCTGGCGCCCAGCGCCAGATCGGGGTGGCGGCGCGTCGCGCCGGTGAGGGCCACAATGTAGTGGCGCAAGCTATCGTCGACATGGATCTTCCAGACCTCGGCGGCGAGATCGGGCAGCATCATGCCATCAACCGTGCGCTCCAACGTCTCGATCGGATGGCGCCCGCCCAAGTTAATCAGCATCGCGCTCTCCTCTTCCGGCCCCAGGTAACCCAGTTGAATTTTAAAGAGAAAGCGGTCCAGCTGCGCTTCTGGCAAAGGAAAAGTGCCTTCGTACTCGACGGGGTTTTGGGTGGCGAGCACGAGAAAAGGGCGCGGCAGCGGGCGCGTCACACCGTCCACCGTCACCTGGCGTTCGCCCATACATTCGAGCAGCGCGGCCTGCGCGCGCGGCGTGGCGCGGTTGATCTCGTCCGCCAATAAAATGTGCGTAAAAGCCGGGCCGGGCATAAATTGGAAGTGGCGTGTCTCCTGGTTAAAGACACTAACGCCCGTAATGTCGCTGGGCAACAGATCCGGCGTACACTGGAGGCGGCGAAAATCGACGCCCAGGGTTACGGCCAGGGCGCGCGCCAGCATAGTTTTGCCCACGCCCGGCACATCTTCCAACAAAACATGGCCTTCACACAACAAGGCAATCACCAGGGTTTCAATCACTTCCGTTTTGCCGACGATTACCTTCTCCACATTCATCGTAATCGCCTGGACAAAGCGTTGAATCGCTTCCATGAACTCTTCTCCGGTAGTCAGTAGACGGCAGTCAGTAGTCGTTAGTCATTCATTATTCGTCTAACATTACCCATTGTAAACCAAAACGCTTGGCTTGGCGAGTAGACTTGACGATTTCGACCCCTTTGTGCTATTTTACAGTAGACGTTACCCAAATTCACATAAGCAGTGACGGATTTGCTTGGCGGTTACCAGTGCCCCCTTAGCTCAGTGGACAGAGCAGAGGCGTCCTAAGCCTTTGGTCCCAGGTTCGACTCCTGGAGGGGGCGCCAATGTGTTCGTTGACTTGTTGCTCATGTTCTTTGCTCTGTTCGCTGGCTTTCCCGTTACGTCTACATAATTCGGGCAGACCCGCCAATACAATCTTTTTCCATTCTTTTAGTTGCCTGGTGCCCAATGGGCACCCGACCCCGATTTCAGCCACTAGCTGACTGATCGTCTTTTCTTCTTTCATCAGCGCTCTGACCGCTTCCGTTTTGAAGGTGGTACTACAGTGTTTGCGCATGGTCTTTTGAGACTTTATTTTTACCTTTTTGACTGTCTAAATTCCTGGGTCCATGATACCCACGACCTCACGGTTCACATCCGTGCGGTTTGCGCTTAGAACACCAAAGCGGTTTGTGATTTGGTTATTTTTTGCCTCTTCGATTGATATGTGTATTTCTGCGCGTCGGTTGATTTTTAGCCCTCATTGGATTACAATGGAATACACTGGGATCCTTTGATCGACAAGGAGAGTGCATCTTGACGACAGCGACGTACGAAACCGATTTCTATGCTTGGTCTTTGCGCCAAGCGGATTTGTTGCGCAACGAAGATTATGCTGATTTAGACCTGGATAACTTGATCGAGGAAATCGAAGATATGGCGAAAAGTCAGTATCGTGAACTTAAAAGCCGCTTGGTTGTGCTTTTACGCCATCTATTGAAGCTTGCTTCTCGGCCCGGTGTTGGACCATCACGCGGATGGCGCTTGACGGTCAAAGAGCAACGCTATCAGATTCATGATCTGTTACGAGCTAATCCCAGTCTACGGCGTTTCCTTCCCGAGTCTGTCAGCGAACTGTATGCCATGGCCAGCGATCTGGCTGGGGATGACTTAGCCAATGATGACCTTCAGGGGGCGAAGTTGCCCGATCATTGCCCCTGGACTACTGATCAGATCCTCGATTTGGATTGGTTGCCAACATAATTTCGTTTCAATGCCACGTTGCTTCAACCCTTCCCTCGTTCGGTGCCTGTAGACTGAGAATTTGAGCGATAAAACCACGAAGACCGCACGGTTAGGGAAATCCCTAACCGTGCGGTCTTCGTTGCCGCAATCACGTACTATGAGTGGGCGGGGGGGGACTTGAACCCACGACCTCACGGATGTGAACCGTGCGCTCTAACCAACTGAGCTACTCGCCCGTACAATTTGCCAGATAACTGACAAGCAGTATATCATATCTATCCGAGATTGCAAATTTCTCTTTTCTGCTTTACTGGACTGAAATTAATCGCGTGAGTTTTATATGGTTCGTACCACCAACCGCCAGCTAACTCGTCTCTTCTTCATCCTGGTCTTTATTATGGCCATGTTCGGCGCCTGTTATGCCGAGCGCACCTGGCGCATCGACCTGGCGGCGCTGGAGCAAGGCCCTATCTTCGAAAGTGCGGACTGGATCGATTTTGTCTCCTCGTTGGGTGAACAAGTGATCCAGCTCTTCCTCGGCCTCACCAGCCCAAGTTAAGCCCTACATTTTTAATAGAAGTTACGCCTCTTTCAAGATCTGTTTTGCGATCACGGTGCGTAAAATCTCACTGGTGCCTTCGCCAATTGCCATCAGCCGGTTGTCGCGGTAAATACGTTCGACCGGATATTCGCGACTGTAGCCCTGGCCGCCATGAATCTGGATCGCTTGATAACAGATGCGCTCGGCGGCTTCGGAAGCAAAAAGCTTGGCCATCGCCGCGGCTTTGGCATAGGGCTGACCGTCGTCTTTCAATTGTGCGGCCCGCCAGGTGAGGAGACGAGCCGCTTCGAGTTCGGTCGCCATGTCGGCCAGCTTAAATTGGATCGCCTGAAAACCAGCAATTGCCTGCCCAAAGGCGCGCCGCTCCTTGGCGTACGTTTGCGCTGCCTCATACGCCGCGCGTGCCAATCCCAGCGAACAGGCGGCAATGCTGATGCGGCCACCGTCTAATGTTTTCATAAATTGGCGGAAGCCGCCATTTACTTCGCCGAGTAAATTTTCGGCGGGAATGCGACAATCCTCAAAAAAGAGTTGGCTGGTGATCGAGCCTTTTAACCCCATCTTGGGTTCATTCTTACCGGGCGTGAAACCAGGCGTGCCCTTTTCGACAATAAAATTAGAAATCCCATGCGCGCCGCGGCTGGCATCGGTCACGGCTGCCACCAAAACGACATCCGCAATCGCCCCGGATGTAATCCACATCTTCTGTCCGTTCAGTACCCACTGATCGCCGTTGCGTATGGCGGTGGTGCGCAACCCGGCCGCATCAGAACCAGATTGGGGTTCGGTCAACCCGAAGGCGCCCAGCCCTTTGCCGCTGGCCAGGTGGGGTAGATAGCGCGCTTTCTGCGCCGTATTGCCAAACCAAACCAACGGCATACAGGCCAGCGACGTATGCGCGGCGTAGGTCAGGGCAGTCGAACCACAGGCCGCCGCTAGTTCTTCCACAGCTAGGGCATAGCTGATGGTATCCGCGCCCACGCCGCCATATTCTTCGGGCACGGGCAAGCCCAGCAGACCTAGTTCACCCATTTGCTTGAAATGGGACGCCGGGAATTCACCACTTTCGTCGGTCTGATGCGCTAGGGGGGCAACCGTCTGCTGGGCAAACCGGCGCACACTGTCGCGGATCATGCGTTGTTCTTCGGTCAATTCAAAATTCATGCAAGCCACCTCGTGTTCAGTATAATATGGGCTGGGGGAGCGAATGATGCAGTTGGCGGATCGATTATGCCATCATACGCCGCATAGCGCCACCGGTCAGTGGAATGAATTACAAGCCGGGTGCGTTCTGCTCATTTGGTGTTTTACCCTCCTTGCAGTAGAGTAATAATTATACTTGTTTCTATACGTTCTGTGTACTCTGTGTCCCCTCTTTAAACGCAGCGAAGATCTCTCTGTACCCGCTTTTTCAGATCGTCTATATAACGTGAATTATCAATTGACTAAAGGTTGTGTATGGCGGGCAAATACTTCGAAGAACTCAACATAGGTGATCAATTTTCGCACACGCTGGGACGTACGATCACCGAGATGGACAACGTGCTTTTTTCTTCGTTGACCCTGAATACGCAACCGCTGCACATTAATGAAGATTTTGCGCGCAAGCACAGCCAGTTTGGACAGCGGATTGTCAATGGTCTTTTTTCCCTGGCGCTGGCCGTGGGCATCAGCGTGTCGGACCTGACCGAAGGCACGATCGTCGCCAACCTGAGTTACGAAAATGTGACGCATCCCCACCCGCTCTTTCATGGTGATACGCTTTATGTGCGCAGCGAAGTGATCGACAAACGTGAATCGCGTTCCAAACCCGACCGCGGCATCATCAAACTGCGCCACGTTGGCCGCAATCAAGACGGCGTGGCAGTGATCGAATTTGTGCGCACGGTGTTGTTTTTGAAAAAGCCAGTCAATGGTAATTCGTAAGTAGTAAGTCGTCATCGGCCACCTACTCACACTTACCACTTACCATTTACCACTTACCATTTACTATTTACCCTATGAACAACTTACAAAACCTTCCCCGCCGTCGCCGTTCCTTACTCTTCATGCCGGGCACCGATCAGCGTAAGATTGAGAAAGCCTCAACCTTGCCCGTTGACAGCGTGATCATGGACCTGGAAGATGCGACGGCGCTCACGCGCAAGGCCGAGGCACGCGCGACCATTGCCCAGGCGCTGGCCACGCTGGACTTTGGCGGCCGCGAGCGGTTGGTGCGCATCAACCCGATCGATGGCCCTTTTGGCCGCGACGACCTGGCGACCACCGTTACGCTGCACCCAGATGGCTATGTTGTGCCAAAGGTTGAGCAGGCGCGGCACCTATCTGCCGTGAGCAAACTGCTGAATGCGGCGGAGCAACTTCATGGTTGGCCCGCCGGTTCGATCCGCCTGTTGGGCATGATTGAAACGGCTAAAGGCGTGCTCAATCTGCGCGAAATCGCCGCCGCAACCACGCGCCTCGATGCCTTGATCCTCGGTGCTGAAGACTTGGCCGGTGACATTGGCGCCGTGCGCACCGCCGACAGTTGGGAAGTCTTCTATGCGCGCAGCGCGCTGGTTACGACGGCCGCTGCCTATGGTCTGCAAGCGCTCGACAGTGTCTTTGTCGATCTAGATACGAATGCCATCACCCTGGAACGGCTGGAACAGGAATGTCGCTTTGTCGCCCGCCTGGGCTACGTGGGCAAAACCTTGATCCACCCGCGCCATCTAGAAATTGCCAATCGCGTCTTTACGCCTTCCACCGAGGAAGTGGCCCGCGCCCAACGTTTGATCAGCGTCTTTGCAGACCAGCAGGCGGCCGGCGCCGGCGCATTCGAACTGGATGGCAAAATGGTCGATATGCCGATGGTGCGCGCCGCCCAGCGGGTGTTGGCGCGCGCAGGGTTGTAGAAGACACGGCTGAATAACAGGCTCACGCAAAGCCGCGGCTCGACTGAGCTCGCCGAACGTCAAAGGGCGCGAAGAAAAGCAAAAGCGGATAATAACCTAGCGACCCGACACTTTGGCGCGGGCGGGTTGAAACCCGCGGCTGAAACCAGGAAG
>JBBRVA010000086.1:0-14976 GCA_038247295.1 Caldilineales bacterium
CCGCATTATCAAGCCGTGGACGCCAGTTTGATCGCCTGGGCCAAACACAAGGGCTGCGCCGTCAACACATGGACTGTTAACGAGGTGGCCGATGCGCGTCGTCTGGCTGATCTGGGTGTCGATGTGATTATGACCGATGTGCCGGATGTTATTATGGCTGCATTGTGGTAAGATATGTGGACACCAGCCAACTCTTTGTGGACGAGGCAGGAGATCCCACGCTCTTCAATGCGACAGGTGAGATGATAGTCGAGACCAATGGCTGCTCGCGCTTCTTCATGATGGGCAAGGTCGAGGTAGATAATCCAAAATTGGTGGCGGAACAGTTGACGGCATTGCGGCAGAAACTGCTCAGTCATCCCTACTTTGTTGGTGTTGCATCTTTTCGCCCCGAACGCAAGAAAACAGCGCTACTCTTTCATGCCAAGGACGATCTGCCCGAGGTCCGTTTTCAGGTCTTCGATTTACTCTACTCGTTGGGAAAGTCGATCCGTTTTCATGCTGTGATCGCGGATAAACTAGGATTGGCGAAACAAGAGCAGGCCCAACGGTCCGCGCAACCCTGATATCGCTACAATCCCAATTCGCTGTACGATTCGCTGGTGCGTTCGCTCTTCGGCAAATTTCACCGGCTGCCCGACCACAATGAACTCTGTGTGGCCAAACGCGGCAAAAGTGACCGCAATCAGGCGCTTACCGCAGCGCTAGAACATGCTGAGCGCGATTTTGAAGGTAAGTTCGGTTTTCGCCGTGGTGGCACTTGGAATATCACCATCTCCAACCCAGAGACGACGGTCTGTTTGCAGGTGGTCGATTACTTTTTGTGGGCGGTGCAACGTTTTTACGAAGAACGGGAACACCAAACGACACGCGAGACAAGCCGCGAAGACCGTTATCTCAACCTGCTCTGGCCGCAAATTGCCGAGATCCATGATCTCCATTTTGGTCCCATCTATGGAACGCACTTTACGCACCAGAAACCGTTGACACTAGAGGAGCGCTTTGGCAGTGCGGGGAAGCAAAAGAATCGGGAAAAGAAAAAGTCGTGAGTATAGGAGTCTGACGACTCTCACGGCACGCGGCCGAGTTTTGCTCACGACAACGGTAGTGTAACAGAAGTCAGTCATTTTGTAAAGCAGGAAAATTTATCTTTTAGGGTAATTACTCAGCCTACTACATCGGATTCCGATAGGAATGGATTTTTCTTGGCACGGCAAAGAATCCGTTCCTATTTAAATCTGTTGTAGTAAGCGAGCCTGAGTAGTTATCTTTTAGAATGGACATAACCGATATGGATAACCCCATTTCCCCCACCTGGCGGGCTGAATTTCCAGGCTTAGAACAGAGCACCTATCTGAACACCTGCTCGCTCGGCCAATTGAGCCGGCGCAGCGTGGTGGCTGTCAATCACTTTATGGAACTGTGGATGCGTTATGGCGCCAGCGCCTGGTATGAAACCTGGCTAGGCGAATTGGCGGCGACGCGGGCGCGTTTCGCCCGCTTGATCAACGCCGAGCCGCACGAAGTGGCGCTTTTGCCCAGCGTCGGCGTTGCCTTGAGCGTGATCGCCAGCAGCTTGGATTATCGCCAGCGGTCCGAAGTCGTGATCACGGAGATGGACTTTCCCACCATTCCCTACCAGTGGATGGCGCGCAATCGCGACGGCGTCCAGGTGCGTTTTCTGCCTTCGGGGGATCGTATGAGTGTGCCTTTACAGGCTTTTGAAGCCGCCATCAACCCAAAGACAGCCTTGGTGGCGACCAGCCACGTTTTCTTTACCAGCGGCTGGATTCAGGACATGGCGGCGATTAGTGCGCTGGCCCACGCGCAGGGCGCATTGAGTCTGTTCGATGGCTATCAAGCTGCCGGCCAAATTCCCGTCGATGTGAAGGCAACTGACGTGGATATCTATCTGAGCGGTGGCTTAAAGTGGCTGCTGGGTGGGCCGGGCATCGTCTTTATGTATGTTAAAGAGTCATTGATCGAGCAATTGCAACCCACGACAACGGGCTGGTTTGCCGCCAAGGATATGTTTAAGTTCAACCCCGAGCGTTTTGAGATGGCCGAGGACGCGCGACGCTTTGAGCCCGGAACGCCGGCGGTAGCTGCCGCCTACGCGGCCAATGCCGGCATGAGCATCATCGAGGAGATTGGGGTGGCGGCGGTGCGCGCTCGCACCCAAGCGCTGGACGCAGACTTGGTGACACGGCTGCGCGCCGCGGGTCTGGAGCCGCGCCTGCCCGAAGATCCAGAGCGCCATGCCGGGATCGTCGTCTTGCCAATCGAGAATCCACCGGCTTTGGTCAAGGCGTTGGCACAGGAGAAAAATATTATCATTGATCACCGGCCTGGTCTGGTGCGTCTAAGCCCCTATTTTTACAATACGGAAGAAGAAAATCAATTCCTGGTCGATAGCATTCTGAACGTCCTGGACCGCTAAAGCCATGACCACCGCTACCGCCCCCGGCAAAATCATCTTAGCCGGCGAACATGCGGTTGTCTATGGCCGCCCAGCCATCGCCGTACCTGTCTGGGATGTGGTGGCGCAAGCCACTATCATGGACATGGCCAGTGGCGCCGACTGCATTCTGATCGCCCCTGATATTGGATTGCACCTGCGCCTGGTCGATGCGACCGCTGAGTTACCGCTTGCCGTGGTCGCACGACTAACGTTAGCGCGCCTGGGTTTGCCACCCAATCCGGCGTGGCAGATCGAAGTGCGCAGCGAAATCCCCATCGCTAGTGGGTTGGGCAGTGGGGCGGCATTGAGTGCGGCGCTGGTACGCGCCATCTACATGCACACCGGCCAGCTTGCCCCGCCCGCGCTGGTTAGCGAACTAGTTTTCGAGAGCGAGCGCTTCTATCACGGCACCCCCAGTGGCATTGATAACACGGTGATCGCTTATGGCGTACCCATTTGGTTTGTCAAAGGTGAGCCGCCGATGCCCTTCATGCCCCGCCACCCGTTTACCCTTGCCATCGCCGATAGCGGCATCCGTGCGCCGACAAAAGAGACTGTGGGTGATGTGCGCCAGTGGTCGCAGGCGGACCCCACGCGATACACAAGATTATTCGATGCGATCGCTGAGGTTGTACAGAGGGCGCGCCAGGCGATTGAGCAAGGGGCAGTGGCAGACTTAGGCCGTTGTTTCGATCAAAATCAGGTTTTATTGGAAGAACTAGGCGTCAGTTCTATACCACTCGAAACACTGATTCGCGCCGCGCGGCAAGCAGGGGCGTTGGGGGCAAAGTTGAGTGGTGGCGGCCGGGGCGGTAATATTATTGCGCTGGTAGAGGCGTCGACAGTTGAAGGCGTTAGACAGGCGCTGTTGGCGGCTGGGGCAAAACGGGTTATTGTCACTACAGTCGGGGCGTAAGATCGTGGGTCACGGCGTGCTTAAAAGCGACGTTTCACACTGGAAGTGTGACCTACGGGGTTAAACGTTCTGGGTCGCGCAGGTAGACAATGCAACCGGCGACAATGGTGGCTACCACTTGGAGGGCCTCATCTAATAATACCAGATCGGCCCAATAGCCGGGCGCAATCGACCCGGTTACACCGTCTAGCCCCAACGACGCGGCGGGTGTACGGCTAGTGCTAGGCCATGCTTCGGCCAGAGACCACCCAGTCGCCGCTATAAAATTTGCCAAGGCACGCTCCATGGTCAAGACACTGCCCGCCAAAGTGCCATCGGCCAGTGTACAAATTGCGCCTTGCACCGTTACCATTTGCCCACCCAGATCATATTTGCCATCGGCCAAGCCGGTTGCGCGAATCGCATCGGTAATCAAAATCGTGCGTTGCACTCCTTTGCAACGGGCCAGAATTTTGATGGCAGCAGGATGAACGTGGATCGTATCCGCAATCAGTTGGGCGTAAATTGCATCATTACTTAACACGGCGCCCAGTGTGCCAGGATAGCGATGATGCAGCGCGCTCATGGCGTTATAGGTGTGGGTGGCCTGGGTGACACCAGCAGCAAAGGCCATTTCACACTCGGCATAGGTGGCATTCGTATGACCCAGCACAGGCACAACGTTATGCTGCAACGCAGCCGCGATCAACGCCGTCGCGCCCGGCTCTTCCGGCGCTAAGGTGATCATGCGCACTGGACCGGCGGCGACGAGGGCAGCGAATTCGTCTAGATTGGGCTGGCGGATATAGATGGCGGGTTGTGCGCCGGGAAATTTAGGGCTGATATAAGGCCCTTCGACATGCACACCACCGATGCGCGCGCCATCAGGTGCTTGTGCCGGTTGACGTGCTACCGCAGCAACAGCCTGGAGGATGGCAGGATGGGGCGCAGTCATGGTGGTGGGCAAAAAGGTGGTGACGCCATGCTGGGCAAAAAAGCGCGCCATTGTCGTCAGCGCTTCGACGCTCGCGTCCATCGTATCAAATCCAGCACCACCATGCACATGCACATCAATAAAACCGGGTAATATCGTACAGCCCTGGGCATCCAGGGTGGGACCCGCAGAAACTGCTTGGGGTGAGTGAATAGCATGAATATGTTCAGCCACCAGGTCAAGATCAGCAGCCACAAATCCAGCCAGCGCGGCACCTGGTGGCTGGCTGGGGGCAAATTCGTCGGGAATCATCCCCTTGCAGATTCGTAATTTTTGAGTGTTATTGCTCGGCATAAATAGGCTTCAACGATTGCGGTGACATGCATAAAGGCAGGTAGTTAGGAGGCGGGTGATTCGGGTGTGGCTGGCAGCCAGAGGGTAAAGGTGCTGCCAACACCTAATTCGCTTTGGACTTCCAAGTTGCCCCCGTGCAAGCGGGCGATATGATAGATGAGAGCCAAGCTCAGACCAGCGCCGGGCTGCGTACGGTTGTCCCGGTCAAATTGTTCAAAAGGACGGGCAAATTGTTCGACGACTTCGGGCGTCATACCTACCCCTTCATCGCGCACCCGAAAGCCCACATAGGTAGATATCACCTCGACCGAAAGCCAGATGCGCGCGGAAGCTGGCCGCCGATAACGAATGGCGTTGTCGAGCAAACGCTTAATCGCCTCACGCAGCAGTTCTTCATCACCAAAGACCATGGCGGTATTATTTTGCTCGAAAATGACGACCGCATTTTGGGCTTCCTCTAATTGCTGACGAGACGCGTTTGCAATATCGCGCAGGAGATTTAATGCGTTCAAATTTTCCACATTTTCGCTCTCAAGCGTGCGATTTTGCAATTCAGCCAGCATCAGAAAACTTTCGATCAGACGCTGCAAACGGCGACCGCCGTCTAGAATAGCCGCAGTGGATGCGCGCAATTCATCGATATTAAAATCGGTCGCCGTGGTATCCATTAGAAATTCTGCATAACCGAGGACGAAGGTCAGCGGGGTGCGAAATTCATGTTGCAACAGACCCACAATACGATTACGCAGCGCATCCATCTGCTGAAGCATCTCTTCTTGCATCAGCTGGCGCCGGCGCAACGCATTGTTGATAGCAACCACCAAATTTCGGCTGTCCACCGGTTTGGTCAAGTAGTCTTCAATGCCTATCTCGCGCGCACGCCGTTGATCATCCAACGAGGTGCGCGCCGTCAAAAAGATGAACGGTAGGGTACGCAATTTCGTGTCGGCGCGCGCATGTTTCAGCAGGGTATATCCATCCATACCCGGCATCATGATATCGCACAGAATAGCATCTGGCACCACGCGTTTGAGCCGATCCAACGCCTCTACACCATTGGCAGCTGAACTTACCCGGAAACCATAGGACTCCAGGATTTCACAAATGGCTGTATTTAAATCGGGGTTATCTTCAACAACCAGAATTGACGCATCATTTCGTACTTCTGATTCCATTCTGTTTGGATACTCCTTTGTACCAATCTCTACATTGAGGCCCGAGCATTTTTGTCTCACTCTGGCGCAAATTCGCAACACTTCTCTATCCATGTGCGCTTTGCCCATTCATTGTAAGTCTTTCGTCAGGATATGTAAAATTAGGTGTGATACGCCAGGTACAAAAGGTTACATTTTCGCTTGTCTTGTTAGGCGAAATAGGCTGACCAACGGAATTACGCCAATTTGAGCATCATCATCGCCAGCGGTGGCAAATTAAGGGTGGCAGAATAAGCACAATTTTGCCAGGGTAACGCCTCGGCCCCAATCCCATGCGGATTGGCAACGCCACTACCACCATAGTGCATCCAGTCGCTGTTCATGATCTCGCGATACATCCCATTCACGGGCAGACCAACGCGATAGCCAAGGCGCGGCAAAGGAGTAAAGTTGCAGATTATCACCAAGAAATCGGCTGGATTAGCGGCACGCCGGATAAAACTAATCACCGATTGTTCGGCATCACTAAAATCAATCCATTGAAAACCTTCCCAACTAAATTCCACCTGATGCAGTGCAGGCTCACGTTGATAGAGATGATTCAGGTCAGCGACAAAGTTTTGCAATTGCTGATGGGTTGGCCATTCGAGCAGATGCCAATCCAAACTTTTGGCTTCATTCCACTCGGTCCACTGCCCAAATTCGTCACCCATAAAGAGTAATTTTTTGCCTGGATGGCCTGTCATATAACCGTAGAGGGTGCGCAAGTTGGCAAACTTTTGCCACAGGTCGCCGGGCATTTTGTCTAGCATTGAGCGCTTCAAGTGTACAACTTCATCATGACTAAAGGGCAAGACAAAGTTTTCATGAAAGGCATAGATCAGGCTAAAGGTAACTTCGCTCTGATGATAGCGCCGGTGGATCGGGTCTTTTTGCATGTAACTCAATATATCATGCATCCAGCCCATATTCCACTTCAAATCGAACCCCAACCCGCCCATATAAGTGGGCCGAGTGACCATCGGCCAGGAAGTGCTCTCCTCCGCAATTGTCAAAATACCTGGTGTTTCAACGTGGGTTAATTCATTAAAGCGCCGGATAAAATCAATCGCTTCCAGATTTTCGCGTCCGCCATAACGATTGGGCACCCATTGGCCTGGTTCGCGGCTGTAATCCAAATAGAGCATCGACGCCACGGCATCGACGCGCAGCCCATCCAGATGATAATGCTTGAGCCAGAAGACCGCATTGCTCAAAAGAAAATTGCGCACCTCATTGCGCCCAAAATTGAAGATCTTAGTGCCCCAATCTTGGTGTTCGCCCAGGCGCGGGTCGGCATGTTCGTATAGGTGCGTGCCATCGAAAAAGGCCAACCCATGTGCATCTTTGGGGAAATGAGCGGGCACCCAGTCCAGAATAACACCAATGCCATGCTGGTGACAATAGTCTACAAAATATTGAAAATCACTGGGTGTCCCAAAGCGGCTAGAGGGAGCAAAATAACCCGTCGTTTGGTAGCCCCAGGAGCCGTCAAAAGGGTGCTCGGTGATGGGCAGCAGTTCTATGTGCGTATAGCCCATTTGGTGCGCATAGGTTACAAGCTGATGGGCGAGATCTCGGTAGTTTAAAAAACCGTTGTCTGCGGCGCGTGCCCCTAGGGCGCGCTTCCAGCTACCCAGGTGGACCTCGTAAATGTTGATCGGCTTGTCCAACGCTTGCCGTGCAGTGCGGCCAGCCAGCCAGTCGTCATCGTGCCAGGTGTATTGATTGATATTCCAGATGCGTGAATCCGTGTTAGGTCGCTGCTCGGCATAGAAGCCGTAGGGGTCAGCCTTATCGATTTCATAACCCAGCAGACGAGATTTCAAAGAATATTTGTAGGGCATGCCTTCTGGCAGATTGGGGATAAAGAGTTCCCAAATGCCAAATTGGGCGTGCAATTGCATGGGGTGGGTGCGATTATCCCACTCGTTAAATGGCCCAATCACACTGACCCGTTCGGCATTGGGCGCCCATACAGCGAAATTGACACCCTGGACGCCCTCTACGGTGCGGGCGTGGGCGCCCAATTTTTCATAGCTGTAGACGAAATTGCCCTCGACATGCAAATACATTTCATACTCGGTCAGGGCCAAGGGGAAGCGATAGGGATCTTCAATTTCGTGCTCGGCCCCAGCCGAGTCGACCAGAATCAGGCGATAGGCAAAGGGTTCTGTGCGCTGCGGAAATGTCGCCTCAAAAAAACCAGCATCATCAATGCGCGACATTGGGTAGCGTTGACGCGTATCGATCTCTACGACAAATATCTGCCGATCTAGCGGGCGAAAGGCGCGAATCGCAAGGCTGTCTTCACCATCGATCACGATCTTATGCGGGCCTAACACAGCATGGGGGGCGCCATGATAGGCGCCGACGATAGCAGCAATCTCACCTGGATTTGTTGTCGATTGTTGTGGCATCAGTGAACCTCAATCAATGAATGATTACTACATTTTGTTTAAGCCAGGCAGCAAATAATCGTGTACAGCTACTAGCCAGTTCATATTCTGGGCGACAGTTCGATCATGCTCTAACTTTGACGTTGGGTTTGTGCGTCGCACGGAGACCCAAACATATCGTTTCAGCCAGGATAACCGATGTTATCAGAACTGCGGAGGAAAAATCGCAAAGTCTTTGGATAAAAATAACGAATCTACTATATAAGCCGTGATAGTATCACAAAACGGCTTTATTTAAAACATATACGTTTGACGATGATTGGCCATAGATTGGCCATACGAAAGATCCGAGGCTTGTATGGATTAAAGGTGTGCGTCGTTGGCGCGGATTATTCATTCTTGGCTGAGGGATGATAGCGGACCAAGCCGCCGCTGATGCCGCCCACCCAGACGCCACCCACCTGGTCGACGAGGATAGCTGTGACTTGGGGAGAAGGTGGGATCACGTCATCGGGCGGCTGCGTCCAGCGATCCCCATCGAAATAGAGCAGCCCATTATTACGAGTGCCAACCCAAAGTTCATCGCCGGCCGTCACCCCAATTGCCGTGATCGCAAAGCCAGCGATCTCTGTAATCAGCGTTGCCGCGCCGCCTTGAACACGCGCAACACCCCGATTCGTACCGACCAATAGGGCGCCATCATTTGCCTGCGCCAGTGCGGTAATCACATCACTAGGCAAGGTGAGTTGATCAGCGCTGAACAACTGAAGTTGGTTTTTTGCGAAACGAAAAAGGCCACCACCATTGGTGCCAATCCACATTGTATCCCCGTCTGGCAGCAATGCAGTTACATCGGCGCTGGGTAAGCCATTTTCCTGGTTCAGATTGAAGAAAGTGTTGCCATTCCACACACTCAAGCCGGTTGGCGTACCAAACCAGAGCCGTTGCTGGCTATCGATCGCGAGCGCTTGAACGAGGTTGCCAGCTAAGCCATCAGCGGCATTGTAGACCGACCAGTTAGCGCCATTAAAATAATTGGCGTCTTGGGCCCCAAACCAGAGCCCCCCTTCTGGATCTGGTGCCAGCAACCCAGTTTCTGCCACAGCCAGGCCACTATTTTCTGGCGTAAACAGTTGCATTGTGGTGTCATCGCGCGGGTTTATCTGCTGGATGCCACCGTCGGTTGCCAGCCAGATCGAACCATCATTCGCCTCGGCTAGATCGTGAACGCGATTGCCGGCGACTACTTGATTGGGCAGACGAAACGTGCGCCAATTGACGCCATCATACCGGCTTATGCCGCCACCGTCGGTCGCGTAATAGACGTTGCCCAGCGGATCGAGCGTCAAAGCCGTCAATTCGCCACTTGCCATACCATCTGATGCACTTTTACCACTGGCAAAAAAAGCCTGGCACTGCGCTTCTACTGGATCAAAGTGGCAAATTTCACCGCGGCTAGAGCCAAGCCAGAGCGCACCGTCGGCCGCAACTGCGATCCCATTGATGTCGCCCACCGGGAAGGATGAGGCCAACACCGACAGCTGACTGTAGACAGTCCAATCGTCGCCACTCACTTTGTAGAGCGAACCACGCGCGCCCAGCCAGGTAGTGCCGTCCGCATCCACAGCCAGCGCGGTCACCGCGTCGTTAGCGAGTGGGCTATTGGTGCTGTCGAAAGATTTATTGCCCTCCTCCGTCAGAACAGTGACACCAGCACTGGAAGCGATCCAGATTGCATCTCGGTTGCCAACTACGGCCAGCCGTTCAACAGCATCTTTTTGCACACTGCGGCTCTGGTTAGCATAGCGCCACGTACCAGTACGCGCGTCGAAAATATCGAGCCCATGTTGTTGGTAACCAACCAACAGAAAGCCATTGTCCACGCTGCAGACCAATGCGGCCACGTCGTCGAAACTCATCGTGCTATTGCTGCTATTTAACCCCTTCCAGCGCCCCGTTTGGATATCAAAGATTTGCAAGCCCTGGTCACTGCCAAAGACGATGCCCAAGCCCGGCAAAGGGCAAGCGACCACCGCCGTTGTCTGGTTGACCGCTGGTCCATCCAAAGTTGTAAACTTGATGGAACGGTTGGTCTGCATGTTCCAAGCCACCATCCCCCCTTGTGTGGCAGCCCACACAGTGTTGGTGTAGAAGGCCAAATCGTTGATCTTGTTGGCGTTGGACAGCGTTTGCCAGCCAGGAGTGCGACTTATGGGAACGGTGGACGTTAGCCGGGGCAACGCGTTGGCGACGCGCGTCACCGTTGGGTTAATGGACAGCGTAGATGTTGGGGTGACCGTTGTCGTGATGGCGCCCCGCGGAGCGAAGAGCTGAACAGCATTTAATACAGCTTGGAAACGATTTACTGTCGTCGCTTGCCATTGCTCGGTCGGCGCGACGCCGACCATGACAAAGATGTGCGCGGGTAGAGGTTGCGCCATCGCGATGCGCCCGGCAAAGCTGCGCGCACGATCGCGGCTTGTCAGGTCGACAGTAAAGCCAATCGCGCCATCCACGGTAATCGGACGTTGTGCGCCGATGCTAAAATTGTCTTTTTCAGCGTAGAAGTTAACATATTGCTCAAAAATTTCTTCAAGGTCCGTAGCCGTGGCTGTGGCAAATTGTTCACGTCCGCCGCCACTCAACAAAAAGGCTTCGTGTGCCGCGGGCGTGGCGTCACTTGTATCATCTACGGGAGACAACATATTGACTGAACCATTTTGCAATTCTAGCGCGTAGCCGGGGAGAGGACGGAAGGCAAAACCGCCCGTCTCAATGCGCTGTACATTGTCTAGTTCAACATCTGGTGTTTCCAGCGCAGAAGAGACCGCCACAGTGAATGGTGTGGCTGCGCGTGAAGCAGTGGGGCGCTCCACACTGAGGGTGACAGGCGCGCTGGTCTGGGCAATATTTGATACCGTCATCGGATTACTGAGCAACGTAAGCCGCACAACCAGCACCAACCCGACCAATAGCAAAATCGTCACCACCGTTGAAATCAGGCGGAACGATGTTGATGGCACGCCGGAGAACTCCTTTTTGATCGAATTGTGGATAAAATGATAGCTAGAAGCAATCTGCAATACATGGTGAATGCTTTACAGCTGTGGTATGACACGAACTGGTAACCATTGAACATTCACAAATATCAACTTACTTTAAGATTGTAACACCGGACGGCTGGCGAGGCAAAGTAATCTGAAGAGGCAACGCTCAAGGAGGAAATTCGACTGTAGCATAAATGGGTTATTGGTGTAAATGCTCAATCATATAAATGACAGGCCGTTCACTTACGTGATCTGATTATGATTATCCACGCTATTCAAGGTAGCTTGATCCTGGTTCAGCTCTTCGGACATGTCTGCCCAGCTTTGGGGGCTATCTGGTTGACTGTAGCGTGCTTCATAACTAAGCCCTAGCAGAGCCACCACCAGTAATATTACCACCAGAAAAAACTCGGTTTGAGAAAACATAAGATCTCTCTCCTGCGCATCAGCTCGATCCGAGTTGTAGTAATCCGCTTGATGATCAATATTCGAATCCTATCGTGGAATTTTGTATCTATCTATTTAAACGAATAAATCGACAAAAAGTTACGCTCGGTATACAGAATACCCGATCGCTGGGCAATAAGCAAGTGCTTGGTCGTTGTTGAACGGCAGTAATCGGGCGTAAAACTGAAGAGGCGTGCAGACGAGGCGATTGCGCCGCGCGCCTCTTCGACAGAGAGTTGCAATAACCAGCATCCGCGCGACAGATAGGCGCGCCGGTTAATTTACACCCCTGCTAGTTTTTTTCCATCGGCCAAGATGGCTGCCACCGCAGCTTTATCGGTCGTCTCGGTGTAGACACGAATCAGTGGCTCTGTGCCAGAGAAACGCACGAGCAACCAGCCACCATCGTCCATGATAAATTTGTAGCCGTCAATTGTCACTTTCTCGGTTACTTTATGACCGCCCAGGTTAATATTGGCTACGTCCACCGCGTCGAGTTTAGCCTTGGCTGCTCCTTTGATCGCATCATCGGTCACGCGGATGTCGATGCGATCATAGAAGTGGGCGCCAACTTTAGCGAAAAGCGCTTGCAGCAACTGCGTGGGTGTCTTGCCCGTTTTCACCAGCAAGTCGAGCAGATAAAGATTAGCGACGATGCCATCGCGTTCCGGCACGTGGCCACGGAAGGCGTAGCCACCACTCTCTTCGCCACCGATCATCGCATTGTGCTGCATCATAGCGGGAGCCACATATTTAAAGCCAACCCCTGTATTAACGACCGGCACATCGTAAAGCTTGCCCAATTTGTCCAGCATCGAAGTTGTGCTCAACGTCTTGACAATCGGACCGCGTTCGCCGCGCACTTCCAACAAGTAATAGGCCAGCAGACCATAGACGCGCAACTGATCAATAAATTCGCCATTCTCGTCGCCGAAGCCACAGCGGTCGGCATCGCCGTCCATAATGCAGACGCAATCAGCACCCAACCGTTTGCCCACGGCCAGGCCCGCATCAACATTCGGCGGGATCGGCTCTGGGCGTGTCATTTCGGGGAAGATCGGGTTGCGTTCGGCATGCACTTCGATAATCTCGGTGTTGCCGCCGCCCAAAATCTCGGTCAACCAACCAGCGCCGTTACCCCACATGTTATCGACCACGACCTTGAGACCGGCATCCTTGATCGGCTGCACATCGATCAGTTCGGCGATACGCAGCATATAAGCGGGCTTAGCATCAAAATATTCGATGCGGCCATCGCGCAAGCCGTCGGCCAGTTTGATCGTCTGGATCGCAGCCGTATCACTCGCCGCCGGGATCAACGACTCGATTTGGGTTAAGCCGGCAGGGGCAATCGCGCCACCATTTTCGTCGCGCACCTTAAAGCCGCAATCTTCCGGTGGGTTGTGGCTGGCCGTCAGGTTGACCGCGCCCAGCGCGCCTTTATTGCCTACGCTAAAACTAATCACTGGTGTCGGCGTAGCCTTGTCGGTCAAAAAAACCTTAAAGCCATTACCCGCCAGCACTTCGGCCGTAGCCGCCGCAAAATGCTCGGCCAGGAAGCGCTTGTCGTGGCCGACCACCACGCTGCCTTGCAGGCCATTGGCTTTTAAATAATTAGCAAAACCCTGCGTACAGCGGCGTAAATTAGCGAAAGTATAATCATCGGCTATTCGCCCACGCCAACCATCTGTACCGAACTTAATATCACTCATTATCGCTCCTTTGCGGATATAAAAAAGATGGATCTTACATTTGGCGCATAAGAGACGCGGCTTTTAGTGGCAACCCACGGGGAAATCGGGTTATCCCCAAGCCGCGCTTTTGTGAGCCATTGGGCAAGTATAGCAGGCTTACAGGGGTTATGGAAAAACGTAAAGTTTATAATTTGGTGTTAGTGCATTTAGGTTAACAAAAACGGATAGCGCGGATTTTTAGGATCAAAGTGGTCACGTTTTTGAACAAACGACAAAGATTTACCGCAAAGGGCGCAAAGTACGCGAAGAATTCCTGGTTTTCCTTCGCGTACTTTGCGCCCTTTGCGGTAAAAATCTTTTGGTTCTGGCTTATCCAGGCTAGGATAAATGCCATAAGAATCAGCGTCCTATATCTTTTCTATAATTTCGTGGCGCATGTAAAGTTTGGAAAGGTCTAGCGAGTGAGGAGCACAATTAAAGAGATTAACAAAATGAGCAGCAGCAGACCAATCAGCAGCCGTTCGCGGCTGGAGATGCGCGCCCAAAAAGAGGCCAGCAGCAGAATCGCCACCAACATCCCGGTGAGCACAGCAATCGTGCCCAACCGTGCGCCCCACACGGTATTGCCATCGGTTGTCAACGAAATTTCGGGAAAGAGACGCGCGGCACCGGAGTTCGCCGCCGCGGTGGCGGTCGCCTCCAAATAGGCTAGATCCGCTTCCACAGTGACTGCTTCTATCGTCACTGGCAATTCCGGCAGCAACTGAGCGGCAGGCTCGACGGTGACTGGTGTGACAAGGACGGGGGACGGCGTACCCGGTATTTCCACCGCCGCGGCGGCCATCGGTGTCTCAATTGTCGGAGGTAGAGGCGTAGTCGGCGTCCATGTCTCCGTCGACGTAGGTGTGGGCGTATCGGTCGGTGGCGGAATGGGTGTATTCGTCGGCGGTGGAACGGGTGTGTTGGTGACGACGGGATAACAGACGAGCAATTCGACCTGATCAAGATAGGCCCAGGTGCGCGCACCATTGCCGTCGTTAAAAACATTGAAGTAGATGTAGAAGGTTTGGCCGCGATAGGCGCTCAAATCGATCACATCTTGTTGCCAGCCATCGTTACGCAGCACGCGCTGCAAAATCTTGATCACCTTGCCGCCGGTGGTCAGCAGAATCACTTCCTGGCGGTCCGATTGGCCGCTGGGATTCGGGTCGGGCGTCTGTTGGGTTTGGTAAAAATGCCACCAGCGCAACTGCGCCGTAGAAACGTTGCTGGGGATGGTCACCAGTTGGCGTACGGAAGAGTAGGTAACCTTGTCATTGCCACCCGCTTCTGGCGGATGGCCTAGCAGCATCGATCGAATGCCATCTTGGCGTTGGCTGCCAGCGTAATAGGGCGGAACGGGGCTTTCACCGCAAATCCAATCGCTATCATTCTCGAAACCAGGGTTACGAATGATATTGACACAGCCAGACAGTGGCGTCGGCACGGGTGTAACGGTGGGAGGGACGGCGGTCGGCAGCGGAATCGGCGTGTTGGAGGGCGTCCCGGTGAC
>JBBRVA010000087.1:0-14884 GCA_038247295.1 Caldilineales bacterium
TATTGCCGACCCCAAAAATAAAGAACGCGGCGTGTGGGGCAACGTCAACGAAGATGACAAGCGGCTCAATCATCAGATCCGGTTATTTGTGGGCACGCTGCAAGCGTACCAGGAATTTCTCCAATCAAACCAATGAGCCGCAACGTAAGCTTATCTACGCGAGCATCGATATCGCCTTGTCCAGACACCGGTAGCTCATCTTATAGAAAGTGTGCAAATCCTTGTTGTAAGCGGGCTGGGGTTATGCTACCGTTGGCCGTTTGGGGCTGATGAGCAAACGATTTTTGCGAGGATCAAGATCGAAAATTAGACTAAGCGCGTAAACGAAATTTAGATTTTACTGCATTAGATATAAATGAAACCAGCTACAGTGCGGTCGAATCAGTTCATTGTTTCAAAAGGAGAAACCGAGTATGCAACCTTTATCATCCGGAAGAGTGTTTAACAAATTGCTCTCTACAACGGTGGGCGTGGCGATGGCCTTTAGTACATTTGCCGGTCTACCGCTTGCCGTGCGAGCACAAGAAGTTGCACCATCGGCATTGCAGCAAAGCAATGCCCCAGATGCGTACGAAGTCAACGATTCGTGCGCAACAGCGGCGTCATTAGGCGCGAACAGCGCTGGACAACTACGCAACCTGGTATCCCAGTCAGTGTCGGATCAAGATTGGGCGCGGATCGACGTTGTGCAAGGAGAACGCTACAAGCTACAAGCAAGCGCCCTCGGTGCTGACGCCAACATTGGCGTTCAACTGTACGATGATTGTGGCCTTGCCAGCTTATCCGAGATGTTGCCCGACGGCGTTATGGAATTTACGGCCAACGCCAATGCCAGCTACTTTGTACAGGTGAAAAACAATCAGGCAACTGGCGCAGCCACGGACTATCGTCTCCAGTTGACTCACCTGCCCGACCGAGTTTCTGGCATCATCAAGTTGTCGGAGGTGCCAATCGAACTCCACCGGCGCGCGGCAGATTTTCTGGAAAGTATGCGCGGCGGCGACCTGGCGCCCGAATGGACCAATGCGCGCCTGGCCGACCAAGTGCGGACCGTTTTACGCCCCGACGTGGAAGGACCAGCCTACTACGAGTTCCCAGTAGAAAAGCCAAGCAGCGTTGGCGGGTTTGAACCATCAGGCTTTATTCAGGTTTCCGCCGGCACGCACGACTACCCGATTACCCACTGGGATGTCAAAGGCCAATCGCCCACCCAGGCGCTAGACGAGCAGGCCTCGTTAGAAGACACGACCACCAGTGAATATTACAAGCTGGATGCGCTCTCCTATATGGCCGAACATGAGGAACTCTCGCCGATTGGCATCACCATTGTCGCCACCGATGTGGTTCAACTGGGTGTGATGCCGCCGAAGCTGATTGGTTTGGAAGAATTGCCGTTGGCCGAGGCCCAAGAAGTAACCAGCGCCGAATGGCGACCCGACACCACGGTCGCCAATGATGAGGCGATTGATCCCAATAACCCAATCAGTGGTACGTTGGTCGTAGACAATGAACAGCCCCAGTCGCTGTCGCAAGAAACCTGGGAGTCCTGGACCGAACTGAAAACCGAATACAAACAAACGTATGGTGTCTTTTTGGACGGGCTAAAGAATGATGCCAGTGACGAGTGGAAGACGACAGAAAATACCATGCAGTTTGGTGAGGGCTTGGTGAAGGGCGACGAACGCACGGTGCGTGGTCTGGCTTCCCAAACGCTCAACCAGATTACGGTGAGCGGTGCTGGCGCTAACGCCCTGTATCTACAACAGGAAGAGTTGAAAGAAGGCAGCGCGTTGACCGGGATCAAGCTCACCGTGGTTGGTGAACCAGAAGCGAGCGCCACCGCTGGTGCGCCGCTGAGCGTGACACTCGCCTATGCCAGTGGCACCTCGGAAGTAGTCAAGTTTGTCATCAGCCCGGCCACCGCCCAGAAAGTTTTCCTGCCGCTTGTCACCGGTGATACGAACAGCGTAGCGGCGGCCGAATTGCAATCAACTACGGCAGTGCAAGGCAGTTGGGGTCCCTGGTCTTACTGGTGGGCGGGCAGCCACGGCGATCAACGCCTCTATAATCAGATTCAGGCCAACACCGATAACAATCCCTTCCCCTGTTGGAGTGGTTGCGGCGCTACAGCCTGGGCCATGGCCTTTAGTTGGGCAGATCATCAGGCGGCGCTGAATAACCCAGCTTGGAGCCATCGCAAAGGTATCTATCGCCAGAATGGTGGCTACGGCTTTGATGCTGATGCGCCTCAGTTCATGGATGCTGGCATCCGCAATATTTCGATGGAGATTCGCGGTTACATCGGCACCTATTGCAACGCCGGTGGTGGCTGGACACAATCCAGCACAATGGGCAACGCCTCGCGTTACTTGAGTGGCCGTTCAGGCGCTTCGACCCGTTCGCTCTATGCCAATGGCTGGTGGATCTTCGGCACGAGCGAAGAGCAGGTACGGGATCGAGCCATTAGCTCAATTAAGAATGGTCGACCAGTGATTATTGGGCGCGACTCTCACTTCCCGTTGGCCTATGGCTACGCCGAGCAGAAAAAGACGGATTGCTTCCTCTTCATCTGTAGTACTGAGTATAACCGCTGGTTCTATGTCAATCAGGGTTGGGGTGGGTCCAGCAATGGTTGGGTGACAGCCAAAGCCTGGTTTGCCGGCGAAGTCCTGCCCAACTAATGGTAACTTCTGCACTAGATAGGAACGGGTGTAACGGGTTTAGTCGATAAGTAGACAGGTAAACAGGTAGACAGGTAGACAAGTAACGCCTACCTGTCTACCTGTTTAGATTTTGGTACAAAGTGATAGTACCAATAGTTGAATGGCTTGCATTAGATAGAAGTAGATCAGTAAAAATGGACGTGGGTTATGTCAAGGATGCGCAGTTTGCATAGTGGGGGATGGGTTGTGATCTTCTTATTTTTGTTGCAAGGGGCGGGGTTTGGGGCATCTCCTCAATCAGCTACCGCAGACAACCAGTTTCTACCTGCCCGTTTTGTGGCAGAACAACGCAAAGTGCGGACGACAAACCCAATGAGCACCGTGCCGAGCGCTGATAACACACAGCTTCACTTTCAAGAATCCTTTGCTTCCCGCGACTACCTGGCATACAATGCCGGTACGCACTGGGATATTGTCAGCCAACAACTTGCACTACAGTTACAAGATAACGTGGGCCAGCAAGACGTGGTGATTGCAAGTGCAACTGCCGGCGGTGGTGCCCACCATCTTTATGTCGTTTGGCAAGATTTGCGCATCGACAGTGGTGATATCTATGTGCAAAAACTCGATGGCAATGGCAATCGGCTTTGGCCGGCGGACCAACGGGTTAACAATGACGATGGCCATGCCACACAATTTTCGCCATCTGCGGTGGTTGATGCCGCCGGCAATCTCCTGGTAGCCTGGGTAGATAACCGCAATGGCAATAACGATATCTATCTCCAGCGCCTGGATACGCAGGGCAAGACGCTTTGGGCGGAGGATCTGCGCCTTCACGATGACGCAGGCCTAGCTGAGCAGGGCGCGCCGGCATTGGCCATCGATGCGGCGGGGGTGACCGTCGTGGCTTGGCACGATAATCGCGCAGGCGATTACGATGTCTATCTGCAACAACTGGACGGTAATGGCGTACGGCGCTGGACCACCGATCTACGCGTCAATCAGGACAATAGCTATACTGCGCAGACCTACCCTGCCATAAGCGTCGAAGCCAATGGCACAATTGTGCTAGCCTGGTTGGACCGCAGAATTGGCAATGGTGATCTGTATCTGCAACGGGTTTCGTCCCAGGGTGGTTTGCTGTGGGCGCAGGAAGTGCGCATCAATCAAGCCACTGAGCAGACCGAGAATCGTCCCGCACTGGCACAATTGGCAAGTGGTGGTATCGTCGTAAGCTGGCTTGATCTGCTTGACCAGCATATCTATCTTCAATCCTTGGATCAACAAGGGAATCGACGCTGGATGAACACGGTGCGCGCCAATCAATTCGATCTGCCGGCCAATCAGAATCGTTCGCCGGCGCTGATGCAACAGGGCAACAATCTGCTTGTGGCCTGGGAACGCGCCCAGGATCAAGCAATCTACGTCCAATCGCTTACCGATCAAGGCGCGCTTCAGTGGCCAACGGAACGTCGCATCATAACGGGTGCGGGCGTCGTCATGTCTAATGCCCGCTTTGTCACCTTGGCGGCCGGTGCAGAACAGCGCCTGATGGTAGCCTGGAGTGACCAGCGCGACCATGCACATGGTGATATTTATACGCAGGCATTTGATGCTCAGGGCGCGCGCATTTGGCGGGCAGATGCGCGGGTTGATGACGCTGCTGGCACGGTCGACCAGACGCTGGCCGATGTAACCACCACGGCGGATGGCAGCAGCACCCTGGTTTGGCAAGATCAGCGCTTTGAAACTGTGCCCCAGCTTTATCTGCAACGTGTTATGCCGGATGGTCGGCTACGCTGGACACATGCACTGCCCGTACACCAAGCTAGCCTGATTCGCCATAAACAATACTCACCCCAAATTGCCAACCTGGGTGACGACACATTGGTTGCCTGGTCGGATGCCACGAGTAGCGGGACGCACATCTATTTACAGCGCATTGACCCGGCGGGTAATCGTCTGTGGGTGATACCCCACTCGGTTGGTGACGGCAGCACGGTGCAGAGCAACCCAGCCCTTGCGGTTAACCCTCCGGCAGATGTCTTTGTGGCGTGGGAAACAACGCAGGCGGGTGTAACGCAGATCGCTGTTTTACGGTTGAATGCCAGTGGTGAAGCGCAGTGGTCTACGCCAACGAACCTTATGTTTACCAACGGTGCGTCTCGTTTGCCGGATCTTGCTACCGACGCCGAAGGCAACGTCTATGTAACCTGGTTGGTGACCATGGACGAAGGGACAGATCTATATCTGCAAAAGATCAATCACGCTGGCGGTCTTGTCTGGCCGGCGCCAGTTTTGGTCAACAGTGCACAGGGGTTAGTCAACCGATTTAATGCCCCACGGCTTGTCACCAGTGCAGCCGGCGTCTCCATTATCGTTTGGGTGGATAATCGGCAAGCGGGTGTCTATGCGCAAAGCATTGACAGTGCTGGACAAAGGCTGTGGACAAGGGACGTATTGCTTAATCCAAGCGGTGGCACCTTTTCGCCGACGCCGGCCATTGCGGCGGCCCCCGCGGGCGGGGCAGTCATCGTCTGGCAAACCTTCAATCAGGGCGTGGCGGCGATCAAGGCCCAACAGATTACGGCGGCCGGCGCTTTGCTGTGGAATGGCATCAATGGTCTGGAAACGACAGTGAGTGAAGGGGGGCAGCAGGTCGCTGCGCCGCGGGTTGCCACAGATGGCCAAGGCGCCAGTTACATTACCTGGGGCGATGAACGCCGTAACAACCCAGATATTTTTATGCAACGGCTAGACAGCGCCGGGCAGCGCACCTGGCCCACTGATCAGGCCATCGTGCAACCCGATCAATTTTATCAGGCGGCAGGGACGGTGGAATCGCACACAATCGACAGTGCGGAGCAGCCAGTTCGCCAGGCGACCTTGACGGCAGATTTAGATCTGCACGGTGGCGCAATCGAATTTATGCTCACGAATAACGGAGCAACCTGGCAGCATGCACAACTGGGTGAGCGCATCGTCTTTACCACCACTGGTTCAGATTTGCGTTGGCAAGCGCAGCTACACGCCGATCCGCACAATTTTGCCACATCGCCCGTGATTCGCTCGCTTCAGATTGACTACGACACGGCGCTGCCTCTGGTTAGCAATGATCGCTACGAAGTTGATGATAGTTGTGATAAAGCGCAGGCGCTTCAGGTCAACGGCGGGTCTCAACAGCATGAATTTGTGGCATCGTCAAGTGCAATGCCAGATCAAGATTGGGCATACGTACCCGCGCGCGGCGGGCAAAAGTATATCCTAGTGGCGACCCCCAATCGCAGAGACGCCGCGTTGCAACTGGAATTATATGCTAATTGTGGCGAGACCGCCCTCGCCACGGCCCAATCCAGTGGTGGTCACAGTGCCGTTTTACAATGGGTTCCCAATAGCACTAACACCCATTTTGTCCGTGTGACGGCCACTAGTAGCAGCACAATAGTCAGCGCGCTGCAAACACCGCTCACCTATCAGTTGAATGTTCGCACCGCCATCACACCGGGCATGGCAATTCTGGTGGCCGGACGCCTGGTGGATGCACCGGCCAACCAGGCCGCGATCGACCAGACCGTGGATCGCGTCTACCAGAAATTGCAGCAACAGGGCTATTCACCGGCGCAGATCCAATATTTAGGCCGCAATACCGGCGTTACCCTGCAAGCCCTGCAAACAGCCATCCAAGGTTGGGCAGTCGCTCAAGCGCTGGCGGCGGATGATAGACCGACACCGCTTATTATTTACCTGGCCGGGCGTGGCGCGGTGGATCGTTTCTATCTAAACGGGACAGAGAGTGTAACCCCAGAATTACTCAGCTTGTGGCTTGCCAACCTGGAAGCCCAGGCGTCGATCCAACCGGTAACGATTATCTTGGAAGCGCGCTACGCTGGCTCTTTTATAACCAACGGGCAGACGGTTTCCGATACTGCTACGCTTTCAGCGCCCAATCGTGTGCTGGTCACCGCCACCGATGCCACGGGTAGCGTCTGGCGCACAAGCCAGGGGTTGCTCTTTTCGGATGCATTCTGGACGAATTTGATCACTGGCCAAACGGTACAACAGAGTTTTTTGGCGGCGAAGCAGGCAATCGTAGAGGCCGGTTACTTTTGCCAAAACAGTGACGTTTGGTGTCAAGCGCCGTGGTTAGATGATAACGGTGATGGCGCGCCCAATCCATCTTTAGCGGCAGATTTAGCACAGCGCCAGGGCTTGCCGACGCCGTCAACGCAGCCGCCCCAAATTCAAGCGGTCGATACAGTCTGGAACGAAGCCGCCCAAACGTTAGCAATTGAGGCGCAGGTTTTGGTTTCCGACCCAGCGACGCAGGTTGAGGCCCATCTCATCCCCTTGCCCCATCAGCCCGTGATCGCGGCAGAAGAAGCTTTTCCGGCTTTGCAGCACCCGGTTTTGATCTTAAAAAGGGTCGACGAAGCACCGATCGAACCAGCGACACAACTTCAAATTTATCGGGGTGTTTACCCAGTACCAACCCAAGCCCTGAGCCTTTGGATAAGCGTTTATGCCTGGGATAGCGCTGGGTTGTTGGCTTTACCCTTCGGCGTCCCCATTCAAAATAGATTTTATACGTATCTGCCCATCGTAAGTAAGTAAGAATAGTCGTGAGGAGAACAACCATGAAACGCCAGATCTCATTATCAACCATTGTTGCTGTTGCGATGCTGCTATTTGCAACTTTCTTTTTACTATCACGCGTGGCCTCCGCCGCACCCACGGCCACCATACCCGGCAGTGATTGGCGTGAGGTTACGCAACCTAACGCCGGGCCGGATCTGACGGTGAGCGGTATTACGCTTAATCCAGCCACGCCCGGCGCCGGACAAATTGCCGATATTACGCCGATCATCAAGAACAATGGCGATGCCGCGGCGGGTGGCTTCTCGATCCACCTCTATGTTGATCCGGTTGATAATCCACCCAATGCAACGACACCCGCCACTGCACAAACCTTCTTTGGCTTGGGGTTGGCCGCTGGTGGCACGTTTAACGGTTTCACGCGCACCGATCAACCTTTTACCAAAGCCGATTGGACGGTTTGCGCCTGGGTAGATCGCGGCAACAGTGTGCAGGAATCGGATGAAGGGAATAACATACTTTGCATCACGAACAACCCTAGCGGCACACCGGATGCGTTTGAAGAAGATGACGTTTGTGCCCAAGCCAAACCAATCAATACCGATGGAACGGTTCAAGATCACAACCTTGCCCGCACCGGCAACATAAGTGATACAGACTGGATTTCCATGGCCGCGGTAAGTGGCGTCACCTATGTGGCACAGGCAATGGCCGTTGGTGCAGATGCGGATCTCTATTTAGAGCTTCACTCGACTTGTGATGGCTCGCCTAGTTTTGGCAGTGGTGCGACAGTCACCTTTACTGCGCCTAGCACAGGTAATTATTACCTGAAAGTCGGCCACAACCAGCCCAATTATGGCCCCAATACCGATTACAAGTTCAAGGTGACGGCCCAAAATGCATGCAGTGCATCTTTTGAGCCGAATGACCTTTGTAGTGTTCCTGTTGACCTGACTGTGGGCGCGGGCGCCCAAACCCAGTCCTTTTGCACGGCAAACGATGCGGACTGGGCGCGCTTCTCGGTCAAGGCTGGTGGCAAGTACCGCGTCAAGACGACCAACGTTGGCAACAAGGCCGATGCGCAGACAAGCCTTTTCACAAGCTGCGAAGGCGCAAGCGCAAGCAATGGGCAACAGATCGAATTTACGGCGGCCGCGGCGGGTTTTATCTACCTGAAGACGGCCAATCTAAACCCGCAAAATTTTGGCGCCGATACCGATTATACCCTGAATGTGGAAACCATCGGTTCTGGTGAATGTGAGGAAGATGCGGCGGAACAAGACGACGCGGTGGCCAATGCCTTCGCCTTGAATATTGACGGCGCGGCCCAACGGCGCAACATCTGCCCGACAGGTGATGTGGACTGGATTAAGTTTACAGCCCAGCAAGGCGCGAGTTATACAGTCGAAACGCTGAACTTGGCGGCGCAAGGCGACACAGTTTTGTGTCTGCACGATGCAAATGGTACCCAAATTCGCTGCGATAATGACAGCGGCGCTGGCGATGGCTCGCGCCTGAGCATTGAAAATGCGACAGCCGGAGACTATTTCTTTAAGGTAAAAAATGCAAACCCGGATGCGGCGGGTGACCCCACCGGATACGATATACAGGTGATTACCGGCAAGTGCAAGACCGATAGCCTGGAGCCAGATAACGAGCAAACCAGCGCCAAAGCGATTGCGGCTGATGGCACATTACAGCGCCATAACATTTGTGTCGCCAACGATGTCGATTGGATTTCATTCAACGCCAGCGCCAATACATCCTATGTCATCTCGACCACGGCCTTGGGCGCAGAAGCGGATACAGAGCTCGAAATCTATGGGCCAAATGGAAATTTCTTGGCGCGCAATGATGATCACGCACCGGGTGTTGCCTCCCAGATTGTCTACAATGCTGTGACGGCAGGTGTTTATACGATCAAGGTACAGCTTTACAATCAGCAACGCTATGGGGCTGGCACCGAATATGGGATAAGTGTACGCGCCGGGTCTGGCGCCACGCCGACGCCGACGCCGACCCCAACACCAACCGCCACCCCAACGCCAACCGCCACACCGCAAGCGAGTGGGGTGCGCACCCTAATTTTGGTAAACCATGCTCGGTTGACACAGTTATACAGTGCGGATGCGGCCACTCAAGTGCTCAACAAACTCAATGAACTAGCGCTTAAGCCAGAAGTGAAGGGCGAGGTGCTACGGCTGGATACCAACACCGATATCAGCGCCGCCTACGCCACGTGGACAGCAGATATTACCAATGTAGAAAAAGCCAACAACGTTGCTAACGAAATCCGCCGCGTAATTATGAATTATTTGGCGCAGCGCAGTGGTGTGGAATATATTGTACTCGTTGGTGATGACCAAACGTTGCCCATGCGGCGCGTGGCCGACAATACGCCGCGGCAGTCGGAAAAAACGTACACGGAGGTCGACGCCAATCATCCAACCGGCGCGGCCATTCGCGCCAACTACTTTATGACCGATGACTTCTATGCGGATCGAGAACCCACGGCGCAGAGTGGCCGCGAAATCTATATTCCGGATCTCGCTGTTGGGCGCTTGATTGAGACACCGAACGATATAATTGCGCTGATCGATGCCTTCCTGGCCCAACCGACGACGCCAATTGAGCAAGTGTTGGTGACAGGCTACGACTTTGTTCAGGACACAGCCACCGCGGATTGCACCGACTGGAAAACAGTTTTCACCAGCGATCCGAGCAAGGTTAACTGTGTGATCAGCACCAATTGGACGAAGCAACAATTTACCGACTTGCAATTCAAAACCAATCCGGCCTTCAAATTTCAATCGATCAACGGCCACGCCAATCACCATGCCCAAGGCGTAGCCGGCGGTGGCAACACCGGCGCCGATGAAGTCGTTGCGGCTGCGATGGATTTAAGTGGCGGCTTGATCTATACGCTGGGGTGCCATGCTGGCTTGAATGTGCCAGCCACCAACAGCACCAATCCGCTCGACCTGGCCGAAGCATTTGCTAGAAAGCGGGCCAATTATGTGGGCAATACAGGTTACGGCTGGGGGCTTTTGAACAACATCGGCTTGTCGGAAAAGGTGATTCGACTCTTTACCAAGGAATTGCTCAAAACCGACACCGTACCGATGGGCAAAGCGTTGGCCAAAGCGAAAAACCTTTATTTCGAGCAAGATCAGAATTTCTCGGCCTATGACGAGAAAGTGATGCAACAATTGATCTTCTACGGTCTGCCCATGTTCCAAGCGCAATCTAATGGGACATCTTCCCTAGGTGAGGAGTTTCCTGGTGTAGATGTTGACTTTGATCCTTCCGGTTCGCTGGGCGGTAATGAGGTAATTACCAAGCCGATCAAGATTAACTTCCAAAAAGTGTTGGATGGGGATCCTAGCAATGGCACGCTCGATAGCCTTAGCACAGATAATGGCGAATATTTTTCGCTCTATGGCTCTACAAATGCCGACGCCGACGAGCCAGTTCAGCCGCTACACTTTGGCGATGTTTCGATTGCTTCAGCCGAAGCGCGCTCGGTCGTCCTGTTGGGTGCGACGATTGCGTCCACCACAGAAAATTTTGACCCATTGGTAGGTACGCCCGTCAATGAATATGTAAGTGATGACGAAGCTACGCTTGATTCATCGTTTGGTTGGTACCCACCCTCGCCCGTCGAGGTGACCGGGCATAACGGAGAATCCAATTTAATCACTCAATTGGGCCAGTTTAATGCTAGCAGCAATGAATTGCGTCTGTTTAGTTCGATCGATGCGGAAGTCTACTACAGCACAAGCACGGACCAAACGGCCCCGGAGATCACCGTTGTGGATGGGCTATACAACGCCGCCACCCAAAAAGTCAATGTAAAGGTGGGGGCGGTGGATGCATCGGGGATGAAAGAGGTGATTGTCTCTTACATCGAAGACGAACGCCAAACATCGGCGACGATCAAGTCTGTTAAGCTTACGTTTGATGCCAGTTCGCAAAAATGGCGCGGCAGTTTTACAGGCGATATCAATTCACTTTTCTATATACAAGCGGTGGACAATGCGGGCAATGTCTATACCGCCAGTAACAAAGGCAATTACTATCGACCTGCGGCGGAAAGAGCAGCAACGCTGACAGTTACGGCCATCTACTTGCCCGTCATCATGCGTTAGAGACGTTTATAGCTGCGAGCCTGGTAAACAAATAAAGCCGCTTGACAAGTGAAATTCACTTATCAAGCGGCTTTATTTATCGTTACTCGGTTAGACAATGGCGCTTAGCCGCTGCTATCCCCGGTGCATCCACTTGCGTTGGCGAAAGACCCGATTTAGGCAGTCTTATTGCGCCGTTGTAGCCACCAACCCGCGGCTACCAACACCACGGCCAGCAACGCCAATAAAGTATAGAGCGTCGACTGGGACAAAGTGTCACCCGATGTACCAGCGGCAACAGCGTCTGTGGCCGGGACTTCGGTTGTCGTAGTTACTTCGGCAGCAGCCTCAACTGGAGCCGTTTCGGTAGCGGCAACGGTCTCTGTCACTTCAGCGGCTGGCGCCACTTCTGCCGGGGCAACTTCGGCAGTGTCGGTGGTAACAGCCGTATCAGTAGTGACGACTGTCTCGGTGGTCACGACAGTTTCAGTCACCGCTGTAGTATCTTGAGCCAAGACCACAAACGCGCTGCTGCTGAATAGAGCAATAACAACAAGTACAGAACAAAGAATCTTGCGCATGGTTAGTCGTTCCTTTCGCATTGAAATTGGAGTTATGAAGAAAATGTGATTGGCATTATGTTGTTACTCACACCGTGAAACCGAATTTGTCAGTTTGTTCTGGGTGTTAGACGACCCACCCAGGCTCGCACGCCGCATAACGGCAATTTCTTGTCCGATCTGCCAACGCAAGTGCGGATCGGTTGTTCGGAGAAAGAGTGCCTCCAACTGGGTCAGGGCCGCTTTTTTTTCACCGAGCGCATCTAGAATCAACGCTCTGCGGGCTTCCAAACCGGGTTGGGGCGAGAGCGCCTGTTGTGCCTCATTCGCGGCTGTCAACGCGGTCGACCACTCACAGCGCCGCGCTAGTGCATCGATCAGCACGAGATGCGGCACCGCTGCGCTGGCATCCAGGTGAATGGCTTGGCGCGCTGTCTCGATCGCCGCCAGATTATCGCGCTTATCCAAGTAGAGCTTACTCAATTGAATATAGGGTAATGCCCAGTCGCCGGCAATGCGCGTTGCCTCGCGAAAAGATCGTTCCGCGGCTACGGCATCATCATATTCCATTTGTAAGGCACCTAAATTGTACCAGATGGCGGCGCTGTTGGGTTCAGCCACGACGGCCTGAGTTTGTAGTTCCATCGCGGTTTGCAGTTCTGCTTGCTGATCGGCGATGACGGCCAAGTTGTTGAGCGCAGTGCCGTTTGCTGGGTCGGCCTGCAAAGCCGCCTCGAACGCAGCACTCGCTGCCTTTGCATCACCACCTGTGGCATAGATCATGCCTTCTCTATTGTAAATAAAGATTGCGTAAGGCGCAAGCTGCTGTGCCGCGCGCAACAGGGATAGCTTGGACTGCGAATTAGCGGCCAACACAGGATGGCCAGCCGCCAGATAAAGCAGATCCGCCGTCATAGCGGCTATCTGCCGCCAGGTTAACGTTATAATACAGCTAATCACCAAGATAGTCCACCAACGATTCCAGCCGTGCATCAGATTTTCACCTATCTGTTACCGGTTCAGCCACGATCAACACACGATCGGCATTGGTGGCGTAGGGATAACAAGAGTAGAGCGTCAGCCGTTCGTCGTCAGTAGGGCCAATATACATTTGCATGGTGCGTTCACCTGCTTCTGGGTCGCGCCGATAGGGCACAAAAGTTTTCTCGACTACCTGGTAATGAAATTCGTTATCTAGCGTGTAAAGAGTGATTTCATCGCCGACTTCCAAGCGATTGAGACGCCGAAAGACTTCACCCTGCGTATTGTTATGGCCCCCTAAGACAATATTGTTTGCACCGCCTGGGGTTCCGCTGGCGCTGTGGTGACCGACAGCATAGGCGGGGATTTGCCATTCCCAACGGGTAACAGTGCGCGATTTTTTAACTTGCACTGGATCCACCTCGACAATCGTCGAGTTCACCTGGATCGCTGGGATTTGAATGCGGATCGCTGTTTGGGGGGTTGGTGTTGGTATGGATAGCGCACGCAGCTTTGGCCGAATGGTCGTCAGGTCTGGTAGCGCCTCCGTCATGGGCAGGGCTGGTAGCCTATGCGTGGGGAATGGAATGGCCGGTGCATCGCCAATGATCAGATAGTCGGTTGGGCGAACAAACTGGCTGCGCAGTTGCTCGGCGGCCACTTGGATCACCAGGACGCTGCCCAAGACAATGCCGCCGGCCATGAGTAGGGTTCCCAGAAGGCTGGAAATTCGGGAAGTAGCTGTCATCATCCTACTAACTCAACTTGTTGGCCGTAAAACGTTAATACACATAGCCACCGCAGGCGATCTCTATGGCCTCCACATCCACCGACTGAACATAGTCTAACATCTGATCAAACGCGATATCGCGAAACATAGCAATGAAAACGCCGACTTTCATTTAATCGCTCCTAAGACAGATTAGCGTTGAACTATTTCAGATCAAATAAGATGTGTAGCTTTTGGTCTACTTGGGCGCACAGATCGGGTGGCAACAAACCCAGTTCACGTACAATGAGGATCTTTGTTACCGTCATCAGTCGGTGTAAGCGGAGCATAGAAGAAACACGTAAGCCTGTTTGTTCAAAATCTGGATCATGCCGACCAATGATAAGATCGGTCGCCGAGGGGAATGTTATGACACGACTGGTAATGAAGGCTAAAATTATGTGCTCATGTTCGCCGATTGGATTTGTCAGGCAAACAGCTGGGCGAACTTTGCTACTAACAAGATCATCAAACGGAAATGGGACTAATACGATTTTATACTTCATACCGAAACTGGTTTTCCATCGGCTAGCGTATAAATGTCTTCTTCTGGATCATTCAAGAAATCGAAGGTTGGATTGTTCGTTGCAGCATGTAACCACTCGGATTCTTCCCATTCATCATCAAGTGAATAGAGTACAATCACCCGGACACGCTTAGGTCCAGCAATAGGCAAAGGTGTATCAAGTTTTAGCCGTTGGTGTTCGTCGATGATACCAGTCAATTCAATCGCTGTCATAGTCTCCTGCATGTCAGTCACTCCTGCCTGCTACATGTAATTCGAACTGTGCCTGTCACTAATTGTACCACAGAACCATTGTAGCAGGCGCGCGAGCTTGGGGAGGAAGTTAGCTTATTTTATACGCCCACACCGCATAAAGCGGATCGGAAGTTTTGGGGACATTGGCTTTGGCCTGCGGTTCTGTCCAGTTGCCAGCGGCGTTAAAGTAGCTGCCCACCAACTGGATGTGTTGCTCATCTGTCATCGTCAACCAGGCCGCAACAGCCTTGGTTGAAAAGCAGCGATTTGAAAAAGAGAGGACAAAGAGGCCGCCGGGTTTGAGGACACGATTCACCTGACGAAACACTTCCACCGGTCGGGTCATATACTGCACAGAGACGGTGCAGATCACGGCGTCAAATTCTGCATCTGGCAAGGGCAGCGTCGGGTTTTGATTCAGATTATGGACA
>JBBRVA010000088.1:0-14842 GCA_038247295.1 Caldilineales bacterium
ACGCCATTGATCGGTGCGGTGTAAACCAGGCGTGCCGCCACATAGCCCAACCCGGTGGGCAGGCTATCCGTCAGACGAACACTGCTGTAGATGTTGCCACCTGTGGCTGGCAAGATGTTAGCAACGGTAAAGACAGCCAGCGAACCGATCGTGCCAGTCTGCATTGGTGGCCCTTTGACAAACGTTTGTAACAACGAAACATAACTAGTGGCGCGGTCGCTGGCATAGATACAGCCGGCCCCGCAGCGGCCCGTCGCTTGCACTGTACTGGTGTGTTGACCACTGCTATTAACCTGTGCTGTTACTTGTGCCGTCCAGACGCCATTGGCTGCCAGTGTAAAGGGCGGCGACCAGGTAATCGTATTGCCGAGCACAGTAGCTGTCGTCGTTTGTTGGCCGCCGCTGCCGTTGGTGGCGACGGGGTTCGCAAAGCCACTTGGCACGACCTCGCTGATCGAGATATTGGGCGCAACCGCATTGCCCGTGTTGGTTACGCGCAGCGTCCACGTGATCGTTTGGCCGACGTCGCTGCTCTGTTGGAAGGGCGTTTGGGTCACGGCCAAATCGGCCTGGCCCACGTTCAGCGTGGCGGTATGGGTAGTAGTGTACGGGCCAGAGAGCATACAGGTGTCGTCGTAGGCGACATCCAGCCGGTTGTTGACACTGGTGGGGATGACGACGCACGCGTTGTTGATATTGCTGTTGGCGTTGCGCACCCGATAGGTGATTGTGGTCTTGACGGGTGCTGCGCCAGATTGATTACCGGGCAAGCTGCGAAACTCGAATGTCGGCACAGCATCGCCGTCCACCGGGGCGGTCGCTACTGTCAAAGCGTTGGATGCGGTGATCGGTGTAATCGAGACGAGTGATGCGTAGACGAGGCCGGCGGGCAACGTATCTGTCACTGTGACATTCGTTGCGCCAGGGCCATCGTTGTTCACTTCAAGCGTCATCAAGCCACCGCAACTGCTCAGATTGCCGGCCGCTGAAGCCGCGCCCAGTGTCGGGCGTGTGCGGAGTGTCGCGCGTGCCTCGATTGGCGCCGCCAGACAGATATCACTGGTGCTACAGCCGAAAGCGACCTGCGCAATATTCGCATCTTCCAGCGCACACATCGCGCCGCCGCCCACCGTGCCGGTGATGATAAAGCTTTGCGTGGCGCCCACCGTCAATGTCAGCCCACCCGTGCTACCCCATTCGGCGGCGCTGGCGGTATTTGTCCCGTAGCCAGCGGGGTGGTTCACGTTCGTAATCGTATAATTGCCCGGTACGGTATCGGTAATAAAAAGATTGGTCACCCGCTGCTGGCCGATATTTTGCACGTCGATCTGCCAGACCACAGTATCACCGGCGCTGGCAAAAGTTTCGGCGGCAAGGAGCGTGCCGGTGGTTAGATTGCGACCCCGTTTGGTAACGACCAACTCCGGTTTATCTGCGGTAAAGGATTTGCTATCTTCGAGAAAGCTCAGCGGGATGGCGCAGACATCTTTTGTTAGCCCACTGGCTTGCACCTCGGTCTCTTCCCCAATACAGCCGGTTTTAACGCTGTAAATAACGAGAATTTGATCGCTGGGCTCGCGTACCTTCAACACATCATACTGGGCCGTACCGGTCACAAAGCCGCTGACCGTCCAGGTGAAGACCGCGTTGATACCGTTGGATACTACACTAGTGGGTGCAAAAGGAATGTTGGCTAGCGGCTGGCCAGATGTTGCCCCCACGACGACTTGACCCAAGCTGTTGGTCACGGTGACATGCGGCACGCTGGCCCCGATAAATGTGCCATTGGTGATGCGATCGGTAATCGTCAGATCAAACTCCTGCGAGCGCGACGAGGTATTCTTGATCACCAGTTTGGCCTGGCCGACTTCGCAGAGTGGCAGATTGGCGGTTTGATCATTGCTGCTCAGTAGACTGGTAGAGCCGGGAATAAATTCGACCATGCCTGTCGCTCGGCCACCGCAAGTGTTGGAGATTGGGCTACAGTTGGAAAAGAGGGCAATATCGACAAAAGAAGCAGGCGTGCACTGCTGAAATTCGGATTGCACATCAAACTGTAAACGGTCGCCCGCCGCCAAACCAGGCGCGGCCGGAATGGTGAACGTGACAACTTCGCGACCACTGGCGGCTGTACCCGTAACCGCTGTAATTGCACCGAGCAGCGCCAACGAGGCGAAGGTACTGGTGACTGTGTAATTGCTAAAATGATGATAAGCCGGCAACGTGTTGGTAACATAGGTGGTAGACGCCCCCAGATCGCCACCGTTGCTGACATAAAAACGCCAGTTGGCATTGCGCTCGTGGACGGTTACCCGGTTTGGCGTTGTAAAGAGGGTCAAGTTGGCGGCCCGTACGGTGGGGGTCACCACGGTTGTGGCATTGCGCGGCGTGCGGCATTGGTCTAAATATTTGACCTGCGTCTTTAATTCTCCCTCCGCACCACAGGGCCGGAAGAGCGGAAAGGTGATCGTCCCATCGGCATCCAAATCAAACGCAGGGTCGAAAGTGAAGGTGATGACCGACCCGGGGTTCAACCCATCGCTGCGCGTGACCACTACCGATTGGTTGAGCAAGCCACCGCCCAGAATTGGTGACGTCTGGGTGATAATGTCACTTGGGCCAGGTGTAAAGACAACCTGAACCCCATCTGTAATCTGGTCGGCGTCGCCACCAGTTACGTCGAGCGTAATCATGTTTACCTGGCAGGCATTCAAAATCTCAAGCGGGATGCTCACATCTAGGTTGCCACGCTCGAGCGTAATTGGCATGCCCAGTGTGCCAATTGTGCCGCCATCGCAAGCCATTGCTGGGCCATTGAGATTGAATTCGGAGTAGAGAAAAATCTGATTGTTGGCCGAATTATTTACAATTGTCCCACTGTTGGTCACCGCATAGCTGATCACAATATGCGCGGTCTGCGAAAAAGCTGCGCCGAGGGTATCGCTTATATGGCTAAAATTGACGACCAGCGGTGGTCCGCGCGTAATGGTGACATCATCAGTGTAATCAACGCCGTCAATCAACACATTGACGCTGCCGCTAATCACGGTCAGCGGCTCGGTAAGTTGGCCCTGTCCCAGTGTATCGGTGTAGATGGTGCTGGTCCATGTGATGCCGCTGCCCACCTGTAAATCCGCCGTAATCGTTTGGTTCTGCTCGACCGAACAAAGCTCAACCGATGACGTGGTTTTGCTGAATTCGTTCACACTGGGATCCAGATAATCCACAACATAGCTGGTAAAGATATCGTCATCCGCCAGCTCGCACTCGTGGCAGACGCTTGCGCGCGCACTGGCAAGGTTGGCAATGGGTCCTCCAACTGGGCATGCTGCAGTATCGGGCAGAATACCCTGGATCGAAAGCACTTCAGAAAAAGGACCAACACCGGTGGTGGGCATACTCCACTGGACAGTATTGCCCGTTTGGTTCGTCGTGCCGCGGCTTGCGTTAACACTGTTGATGGTTAACGCTGTTGGCACGATATCGGTGACCGCAATGCCACCAGCAATACTCTGTTCGTTTTCCCCAGCAATGTCAATGAAATAGGTAAAAGGCCGGCCAACGACCATCAACGATGGCCCCGTTTTGGTTACAATCAGGGTTGGCGCTGCTGCTGGTAATGGATTGTTGGCCACGACGGGATCGTCGATCACTTCCATCAGTTGACATGCATCGGTGTAGACTGGTGCAAACGCGACCGAAGCCGCGGTCAGCGTACAAAGATCGCCTGTCGTGACAGGTACCTCAAAACTAACACTTTCACCGCTGTGCAGCGTGCCGGCGGGCAGCGGTGCGCCGCCTGTGTAGGTGAAGGTATTGCCGCTGCGCGTCCAATCGCCGAGTGGTGCGCCGACAGTGATATTTTGCGCTGCCAAGTTCAAACGTAGATTGCGCGCTGCCCCGCCAATATTGGTCACAGTAACGGTCAATGATGTATTCAGCGATCCGCAATAGGCCACGTCGGGCATGGGTTCGATCTCAATCTGCAAGTTGGGGTCTTCCAGATTAAAGATGATATCGGCATTATCTGTCACGGGGCTGGTCAGGGTGGCTGTGCCATCTTGGTTGCCAATCGTCCAACGCGCACGTGCTTGGTTGGTCAGGTTGGTGCAGGACGCGATTTGGGCGGTGACGGTATAAGCTTTGCTTTGCTCGGGTTGCAAGTTGACTGGCGTAAGGGCGGGCGATACCGTAAGCCCAGCTAAACCGCTGCCTGGTACGTCAGCAAGCAGGCCATCATAAACCATGCCCAGACCATTATTGCGCAGGGTAACTGTCCACGTGACCGTGTCGCCAAAGCCCGCCTCTTGGATTGACGGCGATTTCAGCACAACCAAATTGCCGCGCACGGTTTGGACATTTTCCAGCCGAGTTTTACACGCGGCTACGGTTGGATTGCCGCTTTGTACCGTCACCGCCAACGGTTGACCGGATTTGGCATCGGCATTGGTAGCCAGCCGAAAGCGAAATTGCAGAATTTCACCCGGCTGCAGCGCACGCGTATCGGTGGTGGCGCCGGTCAACCGCAAGGTAAAAGCGGCGTCCGCGGCCGTGTCTACACCCGGCGCGCTCAGGCTAGGCGCTGGCACCAGATTGCTGCTGACGTTGGCTGAACCGGTTTTGTAGAAAAAGCCAACGTTGGGATCAACCAGCAAGCTAACATCGGTCGTGCTGATCGTACCGTTGTTGGTCACCGTCACGGTGTAGACATCGCCTGCCGTGTTGCCACGGCTGACAGGCGCAGGCGGCAGCGTCAGCTGGACCACAAGGTTGACTCCCGGCGTACACACAGGGGCACCGGGGGCCATCTGCATTAGCCCAGAGAAGGCGTTGATCGCCATCCCTGCGCCCTTCGGCATAGCCGGTGCGCTGGTAAACCAGCTTGGCAATGTTTCTGCACCCAGCGCTTGCCCATTCGGCAACTGGGGTGCTGCGGCCTGCATCGGCAAGGCCGACATCGGTCCACGCAAATTGGGCAGGCTGGAAAACGGGCTTCCAATTCGTGGTGAATTCTCGTGTTGCAACTTAGCCATTTGAATGCTGTCGGCGTTGGGCGTAAAGGCTTGGGCGACCTTTCCCAATGTTTGGGGAGCATGGCCCGGCAAGTAGGGCGCGCGCAAAGGCAGATCGGCTTCGCCCGGCGCTGCTGGTACAGGGCCCGCATAGACCCCGGCGCCAGCTGTTGAAAATTGATAGGCCAATGCTGGGTCAAACAGTGGCGAAAATGCTGTAAATAACAGGCTAAAGACCATGATCAGGTGGGCAAAATTGCGTATCTGCGCCTGCTTTCGGCTAGAACGGAGGCGCATTGGATAGATAATGGTAAACAATGACATGGCTGGGTAACTCTTTCTTTACACTTAAATCGGCTGGATTTCCGATGGCTTGATCTTGCATCCGCGCCCGCTGAATATTTTATGCGCGTAAACACTACGCGTTGGCGCGGAATGGTTGATTATCACCACTTTGATACATGCACTTCTCTGTAACTCTTGGACGGGGCGAATGGGAAGTAGTGACGAAATATCAGCAAAAATGCTTAGAAATCGTGCCGAACCATTGGGTTCGACGGAGTGCAACGGCGCTCATTACAGTTTTTGAGTATTGGCAGCATCATGACCAAACTTGATCCTGCGATGTCGATTGTAGCAAAATGACTGGCGCTATACATCGGCCAAAACGCTTAATTCTAATTCGGGATAGTAATTTGTTGGAGGTATTCGGTAAGTTTTTCGGCGGTGAGGGCGCCGACATGGCGGGCAATGATACGGCCTTGCGCATCGAGGAAGTAGGTGGTGGGAAAACCGGTAACGCCATAGGTCGTAGCGATCTGACCATCACTATCTAAGCCAATCGGATAGTTCATGGCGTGGGTCGTCATATAGCTTTGGACAGTTGCTTGCGCTTCGCGCACATTGACGCCAACAAAGTGAATGCCTGCCGCCCCAGCTTCTGCTGCCGCGGCGACAAGGATCGGCGTCTGGCGCAGACAGTAGGGACACCAGCTGGTCCAAAAACTTAAAACAGTCGGCTGCCCGGCCAACCCTTCTAATGTAAGCGGCAGCGTGTTCGACGGTGTCGATGAGGTAGTGGCTAATGGCAGTGTGAAGAGCGGTGCATAATCGCCAATATTTGTGCCGCGCACAGCGTCATTCATGGCTGCTACTGGTTCGGCTGTTGACGGGCGCACGCGCATAGAAACAGGCTGGGCAGCGTCCACCGCCGGAGCAGTTTGGGGCATAAAAGGCGCCAGTGTTGGTGTGGATTGTGTGAGTAGGGGCGTGGCTGCTGTGCCAAAGCTGATGTGGGCGTCCTGTTGCAGTTTTTGCAAATATGCGACGCCAGAAAGGCCGAATTGCTGTGACTGAAAACGTGAAAACCGATCAACGAGCAATAAATTGGCAAAGTAGGCATCGAAATCGGTGCGGGTGAGGCTTACCTCTGCCAATGCTGCTTCCAGTGCAGCGGTCGAGCTTTGGTTGGCGACTAAAAAGGCCTGCAAACTTTGCGCAATCATGCTCGGATCGAGCGTGAAATTTGTCTTTTGGGCCGCCTGGCGTACCAACTCGCCATTGACTAATCGTTCTAGTGCGACCGTTGGCGCTGTATTGATAGGGCTGTTCAACAATGTCGCGATCGCGCGGTCGGCATCAATGATTACCTGGAGATCGTGGGTCGTAAGAATCGCACCGTTGATCTGCGCAACAATTTGGTCGGCGGCAATGGGCATTTCATCAAGCGTAGCTGGCGACAGTGATTTGTGCTCCAACGGCAGCGTGGATGGGGATGCGATCACCGCGGGGGGCGCAATGACAGTTGCTTTAAATTGTGCACGCGGCGTTGGTAGATTGATGGGAAGCTCTTCACCGACCGCTGGGATCGGGCGCGCCGCGGGTGCTTGGCCGCCCCAGACGTTGAAAGCAATCACTAAAAGCGCAATCAGCGCCAGTGTAATCAAGAGCGGGAGCAGCGTTGTATGGGCTTTACGACGACGAGGCAGGTGTGTAACGGCTTGCATATAAATTCTCTGTTCTATTCCGTGAAGATGGGCGAGTAAGAATGGGGTAACACAGAATTGTGTTTAAGGTAAAATTACAATACCTAATTTTAGAGGGAATTTAACGGATGTGAAATAGGCCGTTGGTACTAGAGGAAGGTTAAAAATACGCAGATAGCACAGTTATATTCGTGAATCTGTGCTATCTGCGTATTGGGTATTAAGGAGACGTTTGCAGTGGAGTGAAACGATTTAGACGAGTTCACCGACCTGTTGCTTTAGCCAGGCATGAATGAACATATCAATGTCACCGTCGAGCACAGCCGTAGTGTTGCCTGTTTCGACATCGGTGCGTAGATCTTTGACCATCTGATAGGGATGGAGTACATAGCTGCGAATCTGGCTGCCAAAGTTGGCATCGACATTGACACCTTTGATGCGCGCTTTTTCTTCTGCCAACTTCTCTTGCTCAATTTCATAGAGCTTGCCGCGCAGCACCTTCATCGCAAATTCACGATTCTGCAGTTGGCTGCGCTCGTTCTGGCTGGTAGCAATTAAGCCGGTGGGCAGATGGCGAACGCGCACTGCCGTCATATTCTTTTGCACATTTTGGCCGCCAGCGCCGCTGCTCAAAAAGACCTCAATCTGCAGGTCATTCGGGTTGATGTCGATCTCAATATCTTCGTCCAACACCGGCATTACTTCCACCTTGGCGAAGCTAGTGTGGCGCCGGTTATTCGAGTCGAACGGACTCAAGCGTACAAGCCGATGCGTGCCTTTTTCGGCCTTGAGATAACCATAGGCGTATTCGCCCTCGACGGCAAAGGTGACGCTCTTGATGCCGGCTTCTTCGCCTTCGGTCATATCCGTAATCGTGGTTTTGAAGTTATGGCGTTCGGCCCAGCGCAAATACATGCGCATCAACATCTGCGCCCAATCCTGCGCTTCGGTGCCGCCCGCACCAGCATGGATGCTAAAGATCGCAGGGCCTGCGTCGTGGGGACCCGCCAAAGCAAGCGAAAATTCCTGCTTTTCCAGATCTTCTTCGAGCGCGGTCGCTTCGCTTTCCAGTTCGCTTAGCATAGCTGAATCTTCTTCGGCCATGGCGTAAAATTCCAACCCATCGTGGGCGCGCCGATAGAGCGTGTCCCAGATTTCCACTTGGACGCGCATGGCGCTGGTCTCTTGCATCTTCTTCTGCGCGGCCTGTTGATCGGCCCAAAAGCCCGCACCGACGGACTCGGCTTCTACTTCCTGCACGCGCTGTGCTTTATTCTCGATGTCAAAGCCGCCCCCGGATCGCGTCGACCCGTTGGACAAGTGCATTCAGACGAGATTCTAACTCGCTCATATGATTTTCTCCATTCGTGATAGAATTTACGATTGACGATTTACGATTGACGAAGCTACTGGTAGACAATGTTGTTTCGTAAATCACAAATCGTCAATCGTAAATTATTCAGCTAGCAGTCCTTCGACAAAGGCGACCGGGTCAAACAAGGCGAAGTCGTCGATCTTTTCCCCTGTGCCGACAAAGCGGACGGGCACGCCCACTTCACGTTTGACGCTGAGGATGGCGCCGCCTTTGCTTGTGCCATCCAACTTGGTGAGGACGATACCGGTGACACCAGCGCTTGCGCGGAAACTTTTGGCTTGCGAAATCGCGTTCTGACCAGTGGAAGCATCCAGCACCAACAGCACTTCGTGCGGGGCGCGGTGGACCTGTTTGCCGGCTACGCCCTTGATCTTTTCCAGTTCTTTCATCAAGTTGAATTTGTTCTGCAAGCGGCCGGCCGTGTCGACAATCAGCAAGTCTGCTTTGCGGCTTTCTTGGCTGGCGCGAATCGCATCGAAGATCACGGCGCCCGGATCAGCGCCCGGTTCGTGGGCGATCACGTCGACGTTGGCCCGTTCCCCCCATATTTTGAGCTGATCAATGGCGGCGGCGCGGAAGGTATCCGCGGCGCCCAACACAACCTTGCGGCCCCGTTTGCGATACCAATTCGCCATCTTGCCGATGCTAGTGGTCTTACCGGAACCATTGACGCCCACGACCAGCACGACGGTTAAAAGGCGCACTTCGTCAATATGCAGCGGTTCTTCGGATTGTAAAAGCTTGACCATCTCTTGCTTCAGCACCTGGTAGGCATCACGCGTAGATTTAATGTTTTCAGCTTCGATGCGCCGACGCGTGGTCGCTACCAGATCGATTGTCACCGCCATGCCCACATCGCCGGCGATCAGCGTCTCTTCCAACTCTTCCCACAGTTCTTCGGTAATCTCATTTTCTTGAAAGAGCGTACTGATCCGCCCCAGGATGCCAGAGCGGGTCTTTTCTAAACTTTGTTCGAGCTTAAGTTCGTCTTGGGTCTTTTCGTCTTGTTTGCCAAATAATTTTCTAAACAAGGGGGCTGCTCCTTGGTTCTGTTTGTCGCACTACACAGTTCGACGCGGGGCGTGCCCGCGTCGAATCAATATTATATCACGAGATAAGGGGTGCGTGAAATATAGGGAATGATTTACGATTTACGATTTTTGATTGACGAAGCTATTTCGCAAACGAAGAAGCTTCGTCAATCAAAAATCGTAAATCGTATGGGATCAGATTAACGAAACAGGCGCATGATCACATTCAAAAGGATCGTCAACAAAATGCTGACTACAATCATCGTGCCGCACGGCGCATAGAGTTGGAAATTGCCCCGATTCAGCGCCACATCACCGGGTAAATTGCCCAGCCAGGGTATGCGGCCCGCAAAAGTCAGCACCAGCCCAACGACAAAAATTAAGCCACCAAGCACGAGCAGCGTGCGTCCGATGTCAGTCATCTGTTGATCCTCTAAGGAATAATAAGGTAAGTTGTAAGTAGTAAATGATACATGTAACCGATGAAGAGACGAGACTAATTACGACTTACCAATTACCAATTACTCCTTACCCCACATACTGCGCCAACTTCTGTTTGATCACATGCGCGGGATGGGCGCCGACTAATTCATCGACAACTTTGCCGTTTTTGAAAATTTTGAGGGCCGGAATCCCCATAATACCGTACTGTTGCGCGGTGCGTTGGTTCTCGTCGACATTTAGCTTGCCAACCACGGCACGGCTTTTAAATTCACGCGCTAATTGCTCGATGGCTGGCGCAATCGTGCGGCAGGGGCCACACCAGGGCGCCCAAAAATCGACCAACACGGGACCAGGTCCATTTACCACTTGCTGAAAATTAGCATCGGTGAGCGTGATTGGGTGATCGCTGCCACCATTCGTGGCCGCGCCTTGGGCCACATGGCTCACCGACGTTGCGGGCCGTGTGCCGCCACTGACTAAATAGCCGAGCCAGGCTTCCACATCGCGCCCCTGAATCGCACCCGTCAGGGTTGCTTCAGCTTTGCCTTGTCTTGTGAAGAGAAGCGCCGGTGCCTGTTGCACATTGAAGCGTTGCAGCACAGGCTTTTCTTCATCGGCATTGAGTTTCGCAATCAACGCTTTGCCGGCATATTGCTCGGCCAACCGATTCAACTGGGCATCAACTTGTGGATCAAGCGGTTGATTGCGACCCCAAAAAACTAATACGACCGGCAAACCTGTATTTAAAACACGATCTATGCTCTGCTGGTTGGTATGGATTACGGTATTAATGGCCATCATTGGCTCCTCTCGAACTAGTACAAAACAACTAGTACACTTGGGCGTAAGTAAGACAGTGAATCAGTAGGACAGTAGAACAGTGTTTGTACTGTCTCACTGTCCTACTGATTCACTACTGATTCACCGGAGAATAGTATGGTTATTTCCGCCCAAGTGTACTAGTACAAAACAACTTAGCACAAAACAGATGTATCATACCAGTATACATGGCAATCGTCTGTGTACTATAAGAGGATTGTTAGTCTATTGTTATTTATGCGTAAAAATTTGTAGACCGGTTCGAGCGAGCGATCCTGCTATTATTTGGCCGGCGGCGCTGTAATCACAACCCAGTAATGAACCGCCTTGCTTGTTGGGCTTTGATAATAGGCAAGGCCATATTCGGTCTGTGCCGCCCAAAAATCGTCATTGCCCAGTAAATGGGCATTGTTACCATAATCGGTCCAAAACACTTGCGCGGACTGATAGCCACAGGCTACTGTCTGAATATTGTTGCTATCGCGGGTGGCACTGTAGTATTCGGGTAAACGATAACCTGCCTGGCTGACGCGGTAATTGGGGCCAACGCCATCAGGATTCTGCGGCGCACAGTAGCCCTGATCGGCCATTTCCTGCGCTTGAGTCCGGGCAACCTGGATCAAAATCGGATTGCAATCTAACGTCGCACGACCTTGTTGCGGCGCACTGCTCATCTGCTCCAAAAGGGCCTGCTCTTGTTCACTCAGCGCACACTCGTCGGTATGGGCTACCAGCGGCAAAAAGATCGTATGGCTCATCTCCTCGGCGCGCAGCGGGGTAATGCTAATGAGATTGGCTAAGCTGATGGCAACAAAAGCGACGAAGAATTGAAGTGTGCGTTGGTGTTTCATGGGGCTTTCCCTTTGCTGTGAATGCTTGCTACCGACCGTGTGATGTTAGTTGTTACAATTTCATTTTCTGCCTAACGCTCTAATGCGATTATGGCACGCTCTGGACTGGAAAGTTTGACTTTTGTCGCTCTGAATTCAGTCCAAAAGATGACGGTATAAACTGGTTAATCTCAGTTTACTTGCCGAGCGTTGATTATGCGTGGATCATGTGAGAACGCAGCTATTCAGCGCCAGTGAGCCCTGCTTATATGGGTTTTATAATTTTATGCCAAGAGAGATATATATATGAAGAATTTAGCGCGGATTGAAGAGATAGACGATCTCTGGTACAACGGCGTTAGGTTGCTCGTGCGGTTTTGAGTTTGGCTTTTCTTTGTGTGGATTCGTGTAACTTCGTGGATCATTCCTTGTTATCAATTATTTGGCGCGTCGTCGCCACCAATCAATGCTCATGATCAAGATCATGGAGAAAAGACCCAGCACCAGCGCCGCACTGTAAGCTCCAATCGTTTGGCGCTCATCTAGGGCGCGGTAAATATAGAGCGTAGCGGTTTCGGTGCGACCTTGTACGCCGCCGCCAATCACGAGCACTGCGCCAAATTCGCCCAGCGCACGCGCAAAGGTCAATGTGAGGCCATAGACAAAGCCCCAGCGAATGGCGGGCAAGGTGACATGCCAGAAAGTCTGCCAGCCGTTCGCCCCCAATGTCGCCGCCGCCTGCTCTTGTTGAATGCCGAACGCTTCTAACACCGGGATCAATTCGCGTACCATAAAGGGCAGCGTCACAAATAAGGTCGCCAGGATCATACCGGGCAGGGCAAAGGCGATCCGGATGTCCCACTGGGCAAGTAAGGGGGCAAATACGCCGTTGCGGCCAAAGAGCAAGAGCAGCATATAGCCGACCACAACGGGCGAGACGGCAAACGGCATATCGATCAACCCGTTGAGCAATTTACGACCGGGAAACCGGTGGCGCACCAATACCCAAGCCGTGATCGTGCCAAAGAAGGCGTGGACGATCACGGTTAGCAAACTAATCATTAACGTGCGCCCGAAGGCGGAAAGTACATCTGGCTCGGACAGCGCGCTGAAGATCGGATTAATGCCGCCGGCAAAGGCACCGATGACCAGCCTGGTGAGAGGCGCCAAAATCAGGATCGAGACATAGATGATCACAAGCCCGATTAGTAGCCGTCGGATCCAAACGCGACCGGGGGCTAAGGGTCTTGTACTGGGGGCCAACGCTACTGTTGTCATTGGTTCTCCTTCTGACCACGTCTTTGCAGCCAATCCACAAACAAGAGCAACCCAAAGGCAATCGCGACCATAACAATCGAAATGGCACTAGCCCCTAACCGATTTTCCGATTCAACTTCGCCCAACACATAGACGGCCGCCGTCTGCGAGCGTAGCGGAATATTGCCGGCTACGATCACAATCGCGCCAAATTCGCCAATCGCGCGCGCAAAACTTAAGAGCGCACCGCTGGCCAGTGGTAGCAGCAACGGCGGCAGCGTGATGCGGCGGAAGATGGTCCATGCGCCCGCGCCCAGACTGGCCGCCGCGTCTTCCTGCGTGCGATCCAGGCTGGCAAGCACCGGCTCCACTGCACGTACGACAAAGGGAAAGGTGATAAAGAGTAGCGCTAGAATAATGCCGGGCGGGGCAAAGATAATCTGAAAGTCCCACTGCTCTTTGAGCCATGCGCCCAATGCCTGCTGTGGTCCATAGAGCACCACCAGCATGACACCCGTTACCAAGGTGGGGATGGCCAACGGCAGATCGACGACGGCGTTGAGCAGGCCATGACCGCGGAAGCTATAGCGCACAAAAACATAGGCGGTCAGCGTACCCATCACCGCATTGATTACCGTCATTACCGCTGCCGTCCAGAGGGTGAGCTTGAGCGCATGCCAGGCCACGGGCAATGTCACCTGGCGCCAAAGCTCGGCTACGCCACCGCGTAGACCATCCTGGAAGATAACCAGCAAGGGAATAACGAGCATCACGCATAGATACGTAAGCGCAACGCCGCGCACGCCCCAGGTTCCCCAGGGCATGCGCGCGCGATCGGCGCTGATTTTATGGGAAGGCAGCGCAGCAACACTCATTCGCCTAACCCTTGGACTTGAGCCACCGTCTGGGTGAAGATGCCATCTTCTTCACCAAAGAATTTGGGGGTGGCTTCGGCCCAGCCACCAAAATAGTCGATCGTAAATTGATCGGCCAGGGCTGGATACTGTTTGGCTGTTGCCGCCGCCACTTCCGGTTCCACCGAGCGCAGACCATACTCGGCAAAGATCGTCTGCGCCTCTTCGGTCAAGAGAAAAGCAACAAACGCTTCGGCCACTTCACGCGTACCATGTTTATCGACATAGGTGTCGACCACGGCAACTGGATTCTCGATCAGGATCGAAGATTGCGGCAGCACAAAGTCGTAATCCTGGCCGTTCTTTTGCGCCACTAACACTTCATTTTCATAAGTAATCGCCACATCACCGACACCTTGTTCAAAATTAGTGATGCTTTCGCGCGCGCCTTTGTCCATGACCATCACATTTTGTAGCACGCTGAGTAGGAAAGCCTGCGCGGCGGCTGGATCATCTTTGGCAACGCCATCCACAAAGCCGCGCTGGGCTGCACCGTAGAGGGAGAGAATATTCCACATCGCGCCGCCGCTGGTTTTGGGGTTCGGGGTCAGAATTTCCAGGTCGGGCTGGGCCAGGTCTGCCCAGTCTTGAATTGCTTTGGGGTTGCCTTTGCGCACCGCAAATGCAACGACAGAGGTGCTAACTATACCTTTGGTGGGGCCACTCTTCCAATCATGGGTAATCAACCCCGCCTTGACAATGCGATCGACATCGACTTCCAAAGAGAGAGCCGTAATATCGGCCTCGAAGCCCTCAACGATGGCGCGTGATTGGGCGCCCGATCCCAGATAGGATTCCTCAAAAGTTACATCCTGTCCGGTTTTTTCTTTCCATTGAGCTTGGAAGACCGGGATTAATTCGGCATACGCTTCGCGGGGCGTGGTATAGGCACCTAAGATCAAGTTGACTGCGCCGCTGCTCGGCGCGGCTGCTGCGGCACTGGTGGATTCTGTTGTCGTTGCCCCCGAATCGGCCGCGGGCGCGCCGCACGCGACGAGTAGACCGAGTACGATGATCGGTAATAGATACTTTGTAAACTTTTGCAACATTAGAAAGTCTCCTTGCAGCAATCTATTCTAGTGTAAAGTGAGTGTTGTACTATTGCGTAGGTCGTTGCCTCTGGCGTGACGGCTTTTGCTGGGCGCGCCGGCATCCTTGCCGGCTGCCGGCAAGGA
>JBBRVA010000089.1:0-14837 GCA_038247295.1 Caldilineales bacterium
GCGGCCGGGATTACTACCTACGCCGCCCTGGCGCAGTTAACACCGGCGCAGATCAAGGCCATTGTCAACCCAAGCCGGGCCGGGAATTTTATCGATGCCGAGGGCTGGATTGCGCAGGCGCAGCTATTGGCGCAAGGTAAGTAGCGATATGAGGAGTATGAAATTACCGATTGCGCAACTTCGGATCCAGCGCGTCGCGCAGCGCGTCACCCAAAAAGTTGAAGGCCAACATGGTCAGGGAGAGCGCCAGCGCGGGGAAGAAGATTACGTGCGGGGCCAAACGGAGCGCGCCGTAGCCGTCACTGATCATGCTGCCCCAACTGGGGGTGGGCGGCTGCACGCCTAGGCCGATAAAGCTGAGGAAGGCTTCGGTGTAGATGTAGCCGGGGATGGCGAGCGTTTCGGCCACGATACAGGGGCCGATCACATTGGGCAACAAATGTCGCCCCATAATCGCCCAGCGCGATGCGCCGACGACACGCGCCGCTTGCACAAATTCTTGCTGCCGATAATGTAATGTTTGGCCGCGCGTTAAACGCGCCATGTTGAGCCAGTTGACGGCGCCAATTGCCACAAAAATGAAGAAGAGGCCACCCGAGTCTTGATCGAGGCGGACGATCAAGCGCTGCACGCCGTGCGTTTCGGCCAGGTCTTGCTGCGAAAGCGTGGTCAAAAAGACTTGCAGCAGGATGATCAAGATCAGCGCCGGGTAGGCATAGATCACATCGACCAGCCGCATCATCAAGTTATCGACTTTAGGCGAACTATACCCCGCCACCAGTCCATAGCTGACCCCAATCACAAAACTGATGCCGGCGCCCATCAAGGCGACTAGAATCGAGATGCGGGCACCGTAGATCAAGCGGCTTAAAATGTCGCGTCCCAAGCGATCCGAGCCGAGCAGATAGCGATGGCCACCCAGCTTGGGATCTTGGGCTATCGTACCGGGCGACGCTAATTTGTCACTGAAGCTGGTCTGTTCGTAGCTCAGCGGCGCCAAACGCGCCGGGATAAACGCCATGATCAAGAGCGCCATTAGATAGAGCATACAGACAAGTACAAGCGGATCGCGCGCCAGGCGGCGGGTGGTATCTTGCCACAAGGTGCGCGAGCGGCGCGGGTTCGCCAGAACGGGGGCGGTGGCAACGGTGGTCATGTATTTTCAATCCTCGGATCGATAAAGACATACAAAATATCCACGAGCAAGTTGACCATCACGATGATAAAGGCGTACAAGACCACAACCGCCATCACCATCGGATAATCGCGATTGCTGATGCTGGAGACGAAGTAACGGCCCATGCCGGGAATCGCAAAAATTTGTTCTACGATCAGCGAGCCGGTCAAGACGCCAGCGGCCAGCGGTCCTAGATAGGTGACAACTGGAATCAGTGAATTGCGCAGGGCGTGGCGAATGGTCACGACGCGTTCGGCCAAACCTTTGGCGCGCGCAGTGCGAATGTAATCTTCGTAGAGCACTTGGAGCAGGCTGGCCCGCGTCAGCCTGGCGACAATGGCCGACAACCCGGCCCCGAGCGTGACCGCCGGCAAGATCGCATGGCTGATATAGGGCCAGAGACCGTCACTCAGATTCGCCCATTTGGCTACCGGCAACCAACCCAGATGCAACCCAAACAGCCAATAGAGCACTGGTCCTAAGACGATGGCCGGCACCGAGACGCCCAAAATCGAAATCAGCATTGCCAGTCGATCTTGCCATTGGCCGCGCTTGAGCGCAGCCAGAATGCCCGCCGGCAGCCCTATGGCCAGGGCAAAGAGCAGGGCAAACGCGCCCAGTTGCGCCGAAACGGCCAGTCCAGGCAAGAGAAAGCTCTCGACCGGTTTGCCGCGTGCGGCCAGCGACGGGCCAAATTTCAATTGCAGCACATTGCCCAGCCAGATTGTGTATTGTTTGTAGAGTGGTTGGCGCAGCCCAAAGGTGGCTTCCATCTGGCGCACCAAGGCCGGCGGCGTCTTGTCAGAATCGAACGGACCGCCGGGCAAGGCATGCATGGTCACAAAGGTGATACCTGTGACCAGGAAGAAGACGGGAATGAACCAAAGTAGGCGGCGGATGATGACGCGGATCATAGGATGATAGGATGACAAGATGGTGGGATGACAAGATGACACAGGGACTCCCTGTGTCATCTTGTCATTCTGTCAGTAGTTACCGCTCAATCCGCCACGTATCCCAATTGACCGGCGCAAAGGTCGGGTAGGCACGTTGGACATAGGGCTTGGTGAGAATAGTGTAGCCACGGTGGTAGTAGGGCGCAACACGCACTTCCTCTTGGAACATCAAGGTTTCGACTTGAGCGTAGAGTTCCTTGCGCACTTCTTGATCTGGCTCTAGCGCTGCCTGTTTGGCCAGTTCATCGGCTTCGGTGCAGGTCGCGCGCGGATAGTTGCTGCTGTCGGTGCAGTGGAAAACTTCGTAGACCCAGTTGTTTTCATCTGGGTAGTCGGCGCCCCAGCCGAGCCGCCACATCTCCGGCATCTGCTCGAGCGGGACATCGTTTTTAAGACCGGCCAAGAAGACGGGGAATTCTTGCGCTTCGATCTGTACATCTACGTTGAGTGTCTCTTTCCACATCGCCTGCAACGCCTGCGCCAACGCTTCTTCTAACGTGTTGGCGAAGTAGCGATAGGTGACAGTGGGGAAGCCTGCACCGTCGGGATACCCAGCTTCGGCCAGCCACGCTTGCGCCTGTGCGGCGTCGAAGCCAATACCAATTTCTGGATCAGGGGCACCAAAGATGCCGGGCGGCGCAAATTGGGTAGCAGGAACGCCAGAGCCAACCACATCGCGCACCATGGTCTCGCGGTCAATCGCGGCGGAAAAGGCCTTGCGTACCAATACATTATCAAAGGGCGCTTTGGTCATCGTAAAGCCGACATAAGTGGTGGACGCGCGTGGCCCTTCGTGCAATTCAGCCCCTAGGGTGGCGTCCTCGCGGATGCGCGTCACTTCCTCCACTGGCAACGAACCGGCGCCTTCACCGGCCACGTCCAACTCGCCGGATTCATAAAGCGCCACCTCTGTGTTCTGATCGGTGATCACCGCAAGTTCCACCCGCTCGATCTGAACATCGGCGGCGTTGACGTAGCTATCATTTTTCACAAAAGTCAGGCTCTCACCCGGATTCCATTCCGTCACCTTGTACGCGCCGTTGACGACAATATTGGCTGGATCGGTCCAGGCGTCGCCAAATTCTTCAATCGTCCAACTGGGCACGGGACGCAGGGTCCACATGCTGGAAATCGAGAGGAAGTAAGAGGCGGGTGCTTCTAAGGTGAACTGCACGGTGTGCTCATCCACAGCTTCGACGCCCAAGGTGTCGATAGCATAGGTATCGGTTGGCACCGCGGTTTGGTTGATGGCGCTGGCGTTTTTGATGATATAGAGCACATAGGCGTAGGGTGAGGCTGTTTCTGGCATAATTGCGCGCTTGACGCTATAGACCACGTCTTGCGCCGTCACCGGCTGGCCATCGCTCCACAGCACATCATCGCGCAAATTAAATGTCCATGTCAGGCCATCTTCCGAAGTTTCCCAGCTTTCGGCCAGTTCCGGCTCAATTTCCGCCGTCTCGTTGTTGATGTTGGTCAAGCCCAGAAACATCTGCTCTACCGGTGTAATCGAGTAATAATCTTCGGCCAGGTTAGGGTCCAGCGTTGTCGGTTCCGACGTCGTGCTCAGGCGAATCACAACTTCATCACCCGTGGCTACCTCGGTGTCACCGCCCGTGGTGGGCGCCGCAGCGGGGGCTACACAACCGGCAACCAGCGCCAAACAGACAGCAAGCGTCAGAAACATCCAGCTCGATCTATGCATAGGGTTGTCCTTTCATTAATGTGGAATGATATAGAAAATAATGCTAATCATAACTGCTTTTCGGATAAAGTCCAACCTCGAGAACGATCTTGCACACGTGTTTTCATTTGTCCAGCCAGGGTCCGTTTCTGATGGCCGATTGCTGGACGAATTCTGGACGTTGCTTGCCCCTCGCGTGATTGTGAATCTGGCCGTCGGCGATACGGTCGCGCCGATGATTGGTTTTGCATTTTCTCAGTCACTAACAGCAACGCAACTAAAAGAAGACGCCGAACTCCTCGCTGTGCTGGATCGCTGTGTAGAAAGCAACTTATGTACTCCCCAGAAACGTGCGGCTCTCCTCAGTTGGCCAGGGCGCGTGAGCAAGAAATATCAACGCTATGCCTGGCCCGCTCGCCTAATGCGCTGGTTAGATGTTAAAATTGTATGCGCAACGGATGGATCTGTAGAAGCGAAAGGATACTTGGGCTTCGCACCCCGCTTCTCGCTCTTCTAAAACCAGGCTCAGCTAAGAAAATTGCGCAAACCGATGTTTTCGCTAGCGGCAAAATATGGCGTTTGCACAATTTCGGCTGATGAGCATAAAACCATTGATAACGGCGACACGTCAAAGGATGCGACCATGCTGCTAACCATCAGCCGGTTGAAACAGACCGTGATTTTGGCAATTGGGATTGGCCTTGCCCTGGTCGCATGTACGCCACCATTACTCGTAAAGTCCCCGCCTGCTTGCCCCGCGGGCTCAACCGTGCTCCACAACCCTGTTGGCGCTGAAATCTTGCAGCAGCCATTTTCAGCGCTGTTTAGCCCTGAAATTCCGCAAGATGTCCATAAGGGTTTGCTCCAACAGGCTCACTGCGAGCAGAAAGAGCAGCAGATCAAGGCCTTGTATGATCTGCTCTCCTGGCAGACGTTTATGGCGATCAACTGGCCAGTTGATGAGCAGGGGCAAGCATACCCATTTGGTGACGAAAGTGGCGTGCCGCAGTGGCTCACTTGGAAGGAAAGTAAAATTTTCAACGTAGACTTCGGCGTGCATCTCGACAAGACTTCGGCGTGAGCCGGGTCCCCTCTGGGGGCGAACGCTCGATGACCGCTTCCGGTCAGTGAGCCTGTCGAACCGGTCGAACGCACGAAAGTTCTGTAAGTATCGTATCCTAGCTTGCTAGGTTCTGCGTAAATGCCTCGGCACGGGCCAGACTAACGAATTTTGTTAGTCCGTAGCTGCGTAGCTAGTCTACGCAGAAGCCACGGGGTTTTAACCCCTGTGGAGTGTCACAAACCCCGTGATCGAAACCTATAATCAGCAAGAGAGTTGTATGGCGTGTCATGCCCAAGCTGAGTTAGCCACCGGTGGCGATCCCACCACGGGGCCCGTCTTTACAGCCGCGGCCGCCGATTTTAGTTGGTCGTTACGCAATGCCCAATGGCGGCAAACTGCGCCTTCAACCGAGTAACAGCTATGTCCACCATTGCCGGATACGAAATTGGCGAAGTCATTGGCGAAGATTTCAAGACCATAACCTATCGCGCCCGCCGCCTTGATCAAAGCCCGGTTGCCATCAAACAATTGCGTGAAGAATACCCATCGTTGCAAGATATCGCACGGCTGGAGCATGAGTACGCCATCACCCAAGCCCTGGATAGCACGGGCATTCTCCGCACCTACAATCTGGAAAAATATCAGAATGCTCTTGTCCTCGTTCAAGAAGATTTTTCCGGTGTGCCGTTGCGGCAGGCGATCGACAGCGGGCCGATCGAGGTAGGAATCTGCCTGGAGATTGCCATTCAACTTGCCGATGCATTGGAGGCGATCCATCAGCAGAATATTATTCACAAGGATATTCACCCGCATAGCATTCTAATTAACTTGCAAACCCGGCAAGTGAAGCTGACCAATTTTGGACTTGCCGCGCAGATTTCTTATGAAAGCCAGAGCATTCGCGACCCGCATCGGTTGGAAGGCCAGCTAGCCTATATCTCGCCCGAACAGACCGGCCGCATGAACCGCATGGTTGATTATCGTACCGATTTCTATTCGCTGGGCGTCACCCTCTATGAAATGTTAACCGGCACCGTTCCCTTTACCGTAACCGATCCGCTCGAGTTAATAGACATTATCGGGAATAAGCTCCTACCTCTGGTGGGCAAATTGTCCGCTCTCGTGTAAATTCCTTATTCCCGATAATGTCTAATTCACTGCCATATCGCCAGACAGCCGGCGCCACCCGAGCTCGTCAAGCCAACAATCCCCACTATGCTCTCGGCGCTTGTCTTAAAACTATTGTCTAAAACGCCAGAAGAGCGTTACAGCAGCGCGTATGGCATCAGCGCCGATCTGAAGCAGTGCCTGGCAGCGTGGACGAACGAGCAGCAAATTGTGGACTTTGTACCGGGCCAGCATGATGTGCCCTTTCGCTTTCAGATTTCGCAGAAGCTTTATGGTCGTGATGCCGAGATCGACGCGCTGCTGTCCGCTTTCGACGCGCTGGGCCAGGGCCGGGCTGTGCTTACGCTGGTCTATGGCTATTCTGGGGTGGGCAAGTCTACGCTGGTCAACGAAATTCATAAACCCGTGATCCAAAAAAACGGCCGATTTATTGCCGGGAAGTTTGATCAGTTTAAACGCAACCTGCCTTACAGTGCTTTTATTCAGGCTTTGCGCGAAGCGGTGAAACAGATCCTGACAGAACCGGAAGCGCAGATCGCGTACTGGAAAGCCCAGTTCCTTGATGCGTTCGGTTCGATCGGCCAGGTAATTGTTGATGTAATTCCAGAAATGGACCTGTTGATTGGCAAACAACCACCTGCGCCCCCATTGGGCCCCACGGAAACCCAAAACCGCTTTAACTTCATCTTGCAGCGTTTTGTTGGTCTATTTGCCCAGCCCCAACATCCCCTGATCATCTTTCTGGATGATTGGCAGTGGGCCGACTCTGCCTCCCTAAACTTGCTCCAACTGCTGGTCACGCATCCAGATAACCAACATTTACTGCTGATTGGCGCCTATCGTGAGAACGAAGTGACCGCCATGCATCCTTTGCTGAGTGTGGTTGAGGCGAGCGAGCAAAGCGGCGTTACGGTAAAGCGGATTGCACTCAACCCGTTAACCGAGGCCGACATCAATGCCATGATTGCCGATACGCTGCACACCACACACGCTTATGTGGCATCACTCACCGCGTTGGTTGTCAATAAAACAGGCGGCAATCCCTTCTTTGCGCGCGAATTTCTGACCACGCTTTATCAAGAAAAGCTGTTGACATTTGACGGGCCACGCCATGCCTGGCATTGGGTGATCGACCAGATTCAGCGCGTCGGTATTACGGATAATGTTGCCGACCTGATCGTGCGTAAGGTGCAGAAGTTGGTGCCGGCCACCCAATTGACGCTCCAGTTGGCTGCATGTAGTGGCACGCGCTTCGACTTAAAAACATTGGCTCTCATATGTGCAACCTCGCTGCAAACGACGGCTACAAACCTGCGCGACGCCATCCAAGAGGGTTTCATTTTCCCAATCGACGATGCTTACACGCTGCTCAGTGTAAGCAATTTACATGAAGGCGGTATTCGTCCCACCGATTTAGAAAGGGTCACCGTTCACTTCGAGTTTTCGCACGACGAGGTGCAACAGGCGGCCTATTCGCTAATCCCGGTCGCGGAAAGAACTGCGACCCATCTGAACATTGGCCGCCTGCTGCTCGACCATACAAGCGAGGAGGGGTTAGAAGAGGAAATCTTTGCCATTATCAACCACCTCAATTTGGGCGTTGCGTTAATCCATGCTGCGCCAGAGCGACTGCTGCTGGCGCAGCTAAATTTGCGGGCAGGCAAAAAAGCCAAAGCGGCCACCGCATATGAGTTAGCACTCAAATATCTTACCGTCGGCGCCGATCTGCTCGCCGCGGATAGCTGGCAGACCCATTATGAATTGACCCTACAACTCTACCGCGAACGCGCCGAGTGTGAATTTCTCGTCGAAAATTATGCTCAGGCCAAAAAGCTGTTTGATCTGGTTTTAGACCATGCCACGACTGATTTAGATCGGGTTACGGTCTACAGCACGCGCGTCAATTTGCCAGCCTACCTTGGTCAACACGAAGATGTGATCACAACCGGTCTCGTCGGCTTACGGTTGTTGGGTTTGAAGCTGTCGTCCAACCCTGGTAACTTCATTCTCATCCGCGAATTGCTCAAAACGCGCTGGTATTTAGGTCGCAAAAAAGTCGAAGATCTGATCAATTTACCAAGGAGCACCGACTTGGAAAAGCAGGCTATGATGAATTTGCTGATCAATTTGTGGGGCGCTTCATTTTGGCTCAATCGTCAGAACCTATACGGCGCCATTGTCTTGCAGATGTTTAATCAATCTTTGCAATTTGGGAACACAAATGTCTCTGCTGTGGCCTATGTCTGCTATGGCGCGCTGATCACTTTTCTCTTTAAAGATGAAAAAAATGGGTATAAATTTGGCGAATTAGCGCTGCAACTGGCGGATGAATTTGGCGACATGGGGCTGAAAAGTCGCGTTATTTTCATCTTTACCGCGTTCCTCAACCACCTGCGCGCTCCGCTGACGACGAGTGTAGATTATTTTAGACAAGCCTTCCGCTACAGTCTGGAAGCAGGGGATCTCGTTTATGCCACATACTGCTCGGACGGGATCATTACCACGATGCCTTTGGCCGGCTATAAGTTAGAAGAAATTGACCGCGAAGCACAAAAACGGCTGGCGTTTGCCCAGCGCGTGAATCCGGCTAGCATTCCCAATGTCGAATGCGTTCGGGAATGGGTGGCGAAACTAGATGGCTCGCATCCAGTGGAAACCGCTGCCAATCAGGCCGAAGAAAGTGTACGCCTAGCTGCTGACGGTATGCCATTCGGTTTGCACTATGTGATCCAGTTGCAAGTGCTTTACCTGTTTGGTCAATATGACAAAGCCCTCAATGTGGTTGCGATTCTGAAAGGTAACGCGATCTTGAGCGCTGGTCAGTATGTTCCCTTTTATACTTTCTATCATTTTCTAACCATAGCGGCGCTCTATCCGTCGGCTACACTACCGGTGCAACGTCGCTACCGGCGCATTCTAACCAAATGCCTGAAAAGAATGAAGGCCTGGGCCGCAGGTTGTCCCGCCAACTATCAACATAAATATCTGATGATGGCCGCTGAACTGGATCGAATCACCAATCAAGGGCGCGCGGCCGCCGATCTCTATGATGCCGCCATTGAGTCTGCGCGCCAGCACGAATTTATCCAAGAGGAAGCACTGGCCAACGAATTGACGGCGGAATTCTACCAGGCGAAAGCGAAAGATAAGATCGCGCGTATGTATCTGCGCGAAGCCCGCTATGGTTATCTCAAATGGGGCGCCACCCACAAAGTGCGGCACATCGACGAAAAACATGCTGCGCGCATCCAGGTTGCGGCTGGACTCCAACCTGTAGACACAGCCACACTCCATTCTCCGATCAGCAGTGGCCTAGATTTGGATTTGACCAGTGTGCTCAAGGCTTCGCAGGCAATCTCGGGCGAAATTGAGTTGGAAAGATTGCTCAATAAATTGATGCAAGTGGTAATCGAGAATGCCGGCGCTCAGATCGGCTTTCTGCTCCTTCAGAAAAAAAGAGAGTGGTTGATCGAAGCCGAAGGCGCCATCATCGCAGCCCCCACCGCGGCTGATGTACAAACTGCCGACGTGCAAACTGAGGTCAAGGCGTTGCAATCAATGCCGATTGAGGCGAGTGCAAAACTTTCGGTGGCGATTGTTAACTATGTGGCGCGCACTAGGGAAAATGTCGTGCTCAATAACGCCACACAGGCCGGGATTTTTATGCAAGATCCCTACATTGTGCAGCAACAACCCAAGTCCATCCTGTGCGCACCTTTGATCAACCAGGGCCGCCTGACGGGCATCGTTTATTTGGAAAACAACCTCACTACCGGCGCCTTTACGCCAGATCGGCTCGAAATCTTAAACCTGCTCTCGGCCCAAGCCGCGATATCGATTGAGAACGCACGGCTCTATACCCATCAGGTGGCTTTGACCAACGGCTACAGCCGCTTTGTGCCGCAAGAGATCTTGCGGTTTCTGAACAAGGAGAGCATTGTCGACGTGAAACTGGGTGACCAGGTGCAACAAGAAATGGCGATTCTTGTCTCCGATGTACGCGCTTTTACGACGCTCTCCGAAAGTATGACGCCGCAGGAAAATTTTGATTTTGTCAACGCCTATCTCGGTCGCGTCAGCCCAATTGTGCACAACCATGGCGGGCTGATCGTTAAATATATGGGCGATGGGATGATGGCCGTTTTCCCGCAGCGCGCGGAAGACGCCCTCGTTGCGGCGCTGGAAAAGCTGCGTCAGGTGGAACTATACAATCAGGTGCGTAGTGAACGAGGTTACACGCTCATTCAGGTTGGCATCGGTATCCATACCGGCAAGATGATGTTGGGCACAGTGGGTGAACCCGAACGTATGCAAAGCGATCTGCTTTCTGATGCGGTTAACCTGACAACCCGGCTTGAAGGGTTGAGCAAAGAGTACGGCGCATCGATCATTATCAGCCACGAGTATTTGCAGCGCCTGCCCGACCCCACTGCCTACAAGTTGCGCTTCCTGGGTAAATCTCAAGTCAAAGGTCGCCAAGGTCTGGTATCGATCTACGAAGTCTTCGACGCCGACCCCGCCGGGCAGATCGAATGCAAACTTGAGACCAGGGCCGACTTTGAAGCCGCGCTACGTCTCTATTATGCCAATCGTTTGACCGAAGCTAGTCGCTTATTTCAGAATGTATTGCAGCACAATCCGCAAGATAAGGCTGCGGCGCTCTATCTGGAGCGGTCAACTCGCAATTTGATGTCAGCGCCGTTGCTTGACCCGATTGGTGTTGCTATGCCCACAGCGATGTAAAGCAATTTTATCGTAATTTAGCAACCTTCTACATAACGACAACGGATTTGCCGCCGGCAAATCCGTTGTCGTTATTCCTCCCTGTTTTGCCACCCTCTAGCTGCTTTATTCATAAACGGTATAATTTATTGCGCTGCTCTGGACGATCTCTGGACGCTTTTTGCCAACATTCTGGACGATCTCTGGACGATTATGCGATAAACTGAACCACAACAGCAATAAATCAAACCGGTTGATACCCCCTATCACCGGTAGAAGATATTTTGATTGTCCCCATCGGTATGTCATGGGTAATAGGTGTCCCTAGGCTGGTTACCTATGGCTACCCCGTTATGCAGGCTAAGCGCTGAACATTTTTGCCTCGCTGTTGGACAAGCGCCAAACATTGCCGAGTAAACTGGTAAATATAAGCACTATAGTAGGTGGTAATTAAGGATCTTATGCAATCAACCACTGCATTGCTCGTTTGGACAGTGCTTGCTCATCTGATCGCCGATTGGCTACTCCAGAACGAATGGATGGTCTGCCACAAATGTGATTTGCGCCATCCGGCGGGATGGGTGCATGGGGTCATCCATTCTCTACTGCTGGGGCTAATTTTGGCCTGGCCGCTGGCGCTGTTAATCGGCTTCATCCATGTCTTGATCGATACGCGTCGACCTGTACAATGGTGGAAGCTTCTGATGGGGAAAACGCAGAGTGGGCCACAGACGGTGCTGGTAGAAATGTGGGTCGACCAAGTAATGCATGTCACCGTTTTGGCGGGCGTTCTGCTGCTTTTTGTTGCCTAAGCCGCCACTTTCCTATTTCGCATAGCGCATATAATCTGCACTGTTACTGCTTACTTAGTTGGATTAGGATCTACGCCGGCTTCGTGTCCCTTGGGCGCGAAGCCGGCGTAGATCCTGTGATTTTGCGTAAGTTCTATGTGTAACAGTAAATGGCTTTGTCCACCAGCAAACCCCTGATTTCTATCCTGATCTTACTCGCCCATTCTTCCTTCTGAATTTCTACGTATTGCCGAATAATTCGAGGCCACTATTCGTCGCGCCCTGATCTGGCGGCGCGGTGTTGACCATCCAACTGGAAAAACCGACCAGAAAGGCGCGGAAACCAGCCAGATGCTCGGCAGGAAAGGTATACTTTTCAACGGCTTGATCGAGCACGCGATCAAAACAAGCCAACCATTCCTGACGCGCTGCTTCATCGATTGCAAAGGGAATATGCCGGGCGCGCATCATCGGGTTGCCGTAGCGTTGGTGATAAAGCGGTGGACCGCCCAGCAAGCCCACAAAGAAGGCCGCCGATTTTTGCGATGCCTTTACCATGTCACGCGGAAACATGGTGCGAATCGCCGAGTGTTCTAACTCGCGGTAAAAATCTTCAAGCATGGCAAAGATCTTTTCTTCGCCCATCCGCGCATAGATTTCAGGGTTGGGTGACTCCACTCGCGGTGGTCCACCGGGTGGAATATAAATTTGACGTTCGGTCATCGTTTTTCCTCAAACAGTTTTACTGGAAACAGGGAGATGGGGAGACAGGGAGGCAAGGCGGCATCACCTGTTTAGCTATCTCCCTGTCTCCCTGTTTCCCTATCTACCGAATTTTATGACTCTCGACAACGTGTTGTCCGCTCCGCGCCGACTCGACCGTAAAATGCTCATACGCATTTTGGCAGGGGTTGCCCCACACAGCCCACAGTTCGCGCGTGCTGGGTGACATCAGGCAGGCGCCAGAGCTTTCCACATCATACCCCGGCTGGGCATGCGCGCAAATAGAAAGCGCGTCGCCTTCATGATAGCGCGTCAAATCGATCAAGGTATCCATGGTAATTGACCCTTGTCGTTCACTCAAGTAATCGTTGGCTTGCGCCAGGCGCGCCTGCGTACTGGCCAGCGAGACACCTTTGCGTGGTCGTTCTAGCGCCACCAGGCCATCGATCAGACAGTGATTGCTGTGGGCGGTGAACGCTTCGGTTGCGGTGATGTGACAGCGGGTGGCTGTCGCCTCGATATTGTAGCCCTTGAGCACACCGGCCTCATCTGGCCCCATCAAGATATAGTTGTGTGCGCCCGAAAGCCGAGCGCGTGTCAACACGGCCAAGGCGGCTTCTACATCGCGCTCGGCCAACATCTTGCGCACGACATAGGGCCAATGGACGCCCGCCCGGCCATCCTTGCCTAGCAGATTGTTGATGCCCACGGCCACCCCATACTCATTCAACCCCACCATGCCCACACAGCCCGTGATCGTAAAGGTGAGCAATGCCGGTGCGTTTGTCGGTCGTACGTCCAACATGATCACATGCGGCGTGGCCGTGGTGTGCATATCCCATGTCTGGCCAATGTAGCCCTGACCGGTTGCTGTGATTGAGCCATCGACAATAAAAGCGGTGCAGCCCCCTGCATCGGCTTGATCAAGCTTTGCGTGCTGGCCGTCACTCGATCCGTTCAAACCTGCCGTGCCGTGCGCAATCATCGCGGCGCGCACCGCTTTTTCGTTGGCGACAGTATCGACAAAATCGGTGAAGCCGTTCATAATCACCAATTCATTGAGCCCCAGCCCAGTCGCTTCCGCCATGCCGCGCATCTCTTCCATCAGGTCGGGGGCGAATTGTTCATGATAAGCCAGGCATGCTTTACCCAGCGCGATCACTTCGGCCAAGCTAGCGCCGCGGCCGCCGGTCCAAAAGGGATCACAACTCAAGCGCATGCGTTCTTCGGTCAAAATGGCAATTTCATCGGCAAAGGCCTGACCATGCGCATAGCCGAGTTCAAACCCGGTTCCGCGCACTTGCAAACGACGAATGGGTGGCATAAATTTGTCTCTCCTCAAGAGATCGACTAGGCGCGCACGGCAAGCGACTCGGCGACGCTGATGGTGCAAGAAACCTGTACGGTTGTCGTGGTCGCCGCTTGTTTTGCCCAGTCTTGATAATTGAGCACCTGACCATCCGCACGCACTTGCTCTATTCTGTCCAAATCAAGTGCAGCGATCACCCATTGTGGTTTATTGAGTTCACCGGCAGCCAGAATGCCATCGCCGGGAAAGCCGACATCGACCGGTGTGTAGATACCCGCCGCACCGATATTAAAGTCCAGCGCTGGCGACCAATCGATGGTGCCGACGACGGACGACATTACCACATAGCACTGATTTTCTAAGGCGCGCGCTCGGCAACCGATCCGCACGCGGTTGTAGCCGGCCAAGGTGTCGGTGCAACTAGGGGTCAGGATGATCTTTGCCCCCATTTCCACCTGGCGGCGGGCGATCAAGGGAAATTCGGCATCGTAACAGATGGCAATCCCCATCGGGCCGTAATGGGTGTCAAAGACCTTGATCTCGTCACCCGGGTCGATATACCAGATCTCATTTTCAAAACGGGTCATGATCATCTTGTCTTGAAAATGGAGTTCGCCGTTGGGGGTGCAAAAGTAGGCGCGATTGCGAAAACGACCATCTGCCAGTTGCACGGGAAAACTGCTTGCTACCAGGTAGACGTCATAAGCCTGGGCTAACTCCTGGTGAAGCTGGATAAAATCGGGTAAACACGCTTGCAGAACATCCAGTTGTTTGTGTAAAGATTGGTAGACATCAGCAGAAAATAAGGATGCTAATTCCAGGGACGCATATTCGGGAAAGATCAAAACCTGGGCGCCCGCCTGTGCTGCCTCACCTACCATGCGTTCCAATTTACGCGCATAAGTCGCCCAACTGCCTAAAAACTCAACGCCATATTGGGCAGCAGCCACCGTAACTGTGGAAAACTTGTTCATTTCATAAAACATCCTTCTTTTTAGGTTAATTCTTTGGCTCATCCGCCAATTCTTTATGCTAAAATGTGTACTATCACCGCCAGCCATCAGTTGTGCATTGAACAAAAAAACAACCCGATGCTAGTGAAACGGCAGTGACATCGGGTTGGATCCAATTTTTGCGGCAACGCACTAGTACACTTGGGCGGAAATAACCATACTATTCTCCGGTGAATCAGTAGTGAATCAGTAGTGAATCAGTAGTGAATCAGTAGTGAATCAGTAGGACAGTGAGACAGTACAAACACTGTTCTACTGTCCTACTGATTCA
>JBBRVA010000090.1:0-14830 GCA_038247295.1 Caldilineales bacterium
ACGGATAGGACAGGACACAAGAAATCTGTTTCTATCCCCATCCGTTGTAGTAAGGCAGTAGATACTACAGCGGATGGGGATAGAAACGGATAGGACAGGGTACAAGAAATCTGTTTCTATCCTCATCCGTTGTAGTAAGCTAGCAGATACTACAGCGGATGGGGATAGGAACGGATAGGACAGGACACAAGAAATCCGTTTCTATCCTCATCCGTTGTAGTAAGCTAGCGGCAGATACTACAGTGGATGGGGATAGGAACGGATAGGACAGGACACAAGAAATCCGTTTCTATCCTCATCCGTTGTAGTAAGCTAGCGGCAGATACTACAGTGGATGAGGATAGAAACGGATAGGACAGGACACAAGAAATCCGTTTCTATCCCCATCCGTTGTAGTATCTACTATTGATCAAAGGTCAATGTGATGACAATACGAGAATTCATTCAACAGGAAATCCTCCTTCCCCGTCTCCAGGCGAGTAGTGTGCTGGTTGTCTACGACCCAGCGCGGCGCTATCATGAACTCTGCCTGGACCTGGCGACACCCGACCGCCAGGTGGTTGATGCTAGCGAGAGCAGCATTGAAAGCCGAGAGGGGGCGCTGGCTGCACTCCAACGCATTGGGCAACGCAATGAATTATTGGTCTATGTGCCGGCCAAAGCGCCGCTCACCGATGAAGAGAAACAAATTGATCCCTTTGCTATCTATGGCGCCTGCGGTGCCATCTTCCCGGACGGCGACCGCGATGAATATCTGCATTTGTGTCTAAAGGCCAAGCTCGATTACGCCACCGATATTCGGCGCATCTTTGCCGAAAACCCCAACCCCAGCTTTGCTGTCATCGACGCGATTGGCGGGGGCGTTGGTTGGCCGGTCCTGCAAACGTTGCTCCAGGTTGAATCGGCGCGCGATATCCTCTTTGCCCTGCTCGCGCCTGCCGAGGCGCAGAAAGAGGCGCTCAAAGCCGATACCCTCGACAGTTGGGTCAGCGAAGCCAAGACGCTCTTTGCCAGTGCACTGGGGTTGAAGCTGATGACACGCGGCAAGAGTTGGAGCACCCTGGCGGATGAACTGTGGCGCTTTCTGCTCTTTAGCGAATTTGTCTTTGATCTACCCGGTCCACTGCCGGAGGCTCTGACCAGCGTCCCGCACGCCCAGCCCGAGGCTCAACCCTTGATTGAATACTTGTGTGACCTGCTGCGCAATGATCAGCGGACCCAGGCGCTCTACATTGAACGCGCCGAGCGGCTGGAGGGCAAGGATGAATTGAACATGCGCGCGGCCTGTGCCGGGATTGCCGATCTGGGGCCACGCGAGACCTTTCCCTTTGAAGAGCGTTCGGTCTTTGCTCAGGCGGTTGACGCCTTCCAGCGTGATAATATCGACAAACTGCGCCAAGTGCTGAATAATCGGGAAAAATCGGTCTGGAGCGGGCGCGGTGAAAGCCAGAGCCAATGGCAATTGCTGCAAGCCGCAGCCAACCTAGTGCAAAGCTGTGACGATGCCGAACGCCAGTTGCCCGACTACATGCGTAGCCAGGATAGTTTGCTCGACTTTTACATCAGTCGGTTGCGCGAAGTCGACCGCCTCCAGCGTGAATTTGAGCAAGCAGCCGGCGATCACTACCTGGACGCCGAAGACCAGATCGCCAAGGTAAAGATGCAGGTTCGGCGTGTCTATCGCCGCTTAACGGATCGGGCGCAGGAGCTCTTTATCCGCCATCTGGAAAAGTCAGGCTGGCCCCCGACCGGTCGCCTGGCCAATGCCGATCTCTTTGACAAAATCGTTGCGCCCAAACTCCAGGAGAGTGGCCGGCGCGTGGCGCTGTTGCTGGTCGATGCCCTGCGCTACGAACTGGGCGTGGCCCTGCAACAGCAATTGAGCAGTGAGGGTCAGGTCGAACTCCAGGCCGCTTTTGCCCAACTGCCCACGATTACGCCGGTGGGGATGGCCAGTCTGCTGCCCGGCGCCGGCCAGGGGCTAAAGTTGGTGCGTAAAGACAACAGCGTGCTGCCCATGCTGGGCGATCAGCCGCTGGCCACGGTCGCTCAACGGATGGATCTGCTGCGCAAGCGCTATGGTCAACGCTTTGCCGAGACAAAATTGACCGACTTTGTGCGCGGCAAGCACACGTTGCCCGAGACCGTTGAACTATTGGTGATTCGTAGTAACGAAATGGACAGTGATTTTGAGAGTAACCCAGAAGCCGCGCCCAGCCTGATCAGCCGCACCTTTCAACAGATCCGCAACGCGTTGCATAAGTTGCGCACCCTTGGTTTCCACGATGCCGTGATTGCGACCGATCATGGCTTTTATCTTAATACCGCGGTGGAGGCCGGCGACAAATGCACCAAACCAGCTGGCAACTGGCTCGCTGTTCACGACCGCTTCGTGTTGGGTGCTGGTATAGCCGATGCGGCCAATCTCATTCTGCCAGCAGAACAGCTTGGCATTCGCGGTGATTTCAGTGAAGCAGGCGGTCCGCGCAGCCTAATCGCCTATCAGGGTGGCATACCCTATTTTCATGGCGGCGCTTCGTTGCAGGAAACCATTGTACCGGTAATTGACATCCGGCTTGCTACCGTCGAAGATAAGCTCAGCAAACAGCCAATGGTGACCTTAGTCTACAAACGAGGTGCCAAACGAATTACCACGCGTCTCCCGATTATGGAATTGACGGTTGGCACAGGCGATCTATTTTCCCAAGAAGCTGCCGTGGACATCATGCTAGAGGCCCACGATAAACAAGGTAAAGTAGTCGGCGAGGCCAAGCCCGGTGAGCATGTCAACCCGGCCACGCGGCTTATCTCACTCTACCCAGGCACCACGGTTGGCGTAACCTTGAAAATGGATCTAGAGTTCGAGGGCAAATTCACCGTCAAAGCGCTAGACCCGACGACCTTGAAGACCTATCATAAGCTTGATTTGGAGACCGATTACACGGTATAGACTACAGGGTAGTACTACAACGGATTAGGATAGAAACGGATGATTGGCGAAGTCGCGGTTATCCGTTTCTATCTTAATCCGTTGTAGTAACCGTACCTTGCAAGGATGAAGCAATGGACCCACTCGATAGCAAGCTATTGAATACCTTTGACGGCAAAGTCGTGCGTAAGGATCTCTTGCACCGGATCAAGAAAGGGACTAATATACCCACCTTTGTGCTGGAATTTTTATTAGCGCGCTACTGTGCCAGTGATGATCCAGCTGAGATCCAAGCTGGACTAGAAGCCGTCCTGGCCACCCTGCAAGATAGCTACGTTCGTCCCGATGAAGCCAATGCCGCCCAGTCCAAAGTCGCGACCAAAGGCAAACATCGCTTTATTGATAAAGTCCACGTCCGCTACGTGGAAAAGGAGCGACGACACTGGGCTGCACTAGAGAATTTCGCTTCCCAGCGGATTGCCATTTCCGAGCGCTTTTACCGTGATAATGAGCGTTTATTGGAGGGTGGTATCTGGGCCGAAGTTACACTCGCCTATAACGAGATCGATGAGGATGATTACGCATTCTACATTGAAGATCTACGCCCGATCCAGTTGAGTCGCTTTGACTTTGACGGCTATATGGAAGGCCGCCGCGCCTTTACGCGCGATGAGTGGCTGGATGCGGTGCTGCGTTCGGTGGGTCTTGAACCGACCAAGCTGACGCAGCGGCTGAAGTTTCACTTTATTGCCCGGCTTGCCCCTCTGGTCGAGCCAAATTTCAACTTCATCGAGTTGGGACCGCGCGGCACGGGCAAATCTTATTTCTACAGCGAGTTCTCGCCCTACTCCACCCTGGTTAGTGGCGGTCAGGCCACCAAAGCTACCTTGTTTTATAACAACGCCCGCCGGCGCATCGGTCTAATCGGTTTTTGGGACACCGTCGCCTTTGACGAGGTGGCGGGCATTACGATCAAGGACCCAGATGCCATCCAAATTATGAAGGACTACATGGCTAATGGCCGTTTTTCACGCGGCGTGGAAGTGATTGCCGATGCGAGTATGGTCTTTGTCGGCAATATCGATCAGTCGATTGATCAGTTAGTGAATTCAACTGAACATGATCTTTTTCTGCCCTTGCCCAAAGAGTTTGACCTGGCGGTCATGGATCGCTTTGCTTGTTACCTGCCCGGCTGGGAGATGGTAAAAAACAGCAGTGAGTACTTGACCATGAAGTACGGCTTTATCACAGATTACTTAACCGAAGCTTTCCATTACCAATTTGCCCACACCAATCGCTACGAAGAGATCAGCCAACGTGTCCGTCTCGGTCGTTCTGTCGAAGGGCGCGATGAGCGAGGCATCAAGAAAACCATTGGTGCCTTCCTCAAGATTTTACACCCCGATGGCGCCCCTAGCGATGTCGAGTTAGAAGAATATGTGGCCTATGCGGTGGAGTGTCGTCGGCGCATCAAAGAGCAGATGAACAAGCGCAAGCCGGATGATGAGTTCGCCAAAATCGACCTATCCTATTTTTCTGCCGATGACAAAGAGATTATCGTCTACTGTCCCGAATCGAGAGCCGCGTCAGCGACGCAAGCGCCAACGCGAAAATCTCTGTCGCCACATGCTTCCATAGACAAGCTAGCTGCGGGCGTAAAGCCCCAACCAACACCTATCGTACTAAGCGTACCGATTGGTACACCTGCCAACATTGAGTCGGGGCAACCCGTCCCGCAACCAGCGCTCCAAGAACAACACTTTACCATTCTCTATGGCGACACTGGCTACAGCTACGAATCGATGATAGCGCCTTACCTAGCGGGCGCCAAGGAAGTACTCGTCGAAGAACCTTATGTACGAATGGCGCATCAGATTCAAAACTTTGTCCGCTTCTGTGAAGCAGTGGTTAAACATGCCACCGTCAAGCGCATTCGCCTAATCACCAGCTATGACGATAATATGCAGATGATGGATGTTCAAAACAAGTTGGCGGAACTCCAACAAAGTCTGCTGGAACTAGATATCGTGCTAGATATTACGTTGAACCCCAATCTCCACGACCGCGAAATTCGTATTGATAACGGCTGGGTGATCAAAATCGGCCGGGGTCTCGATTTTTACCAAAAGCCCGACAGTTGGTATCAGATCGGGGTTAATGATCTAGCCTTGCGGCGCTGTTTGGAAACGAAAGTGGATATCTTTCGCGCTGCGTAGCACTAATCGCGTGAGTTACCATGCTGCAATTTATGCTATAATCATGAAAATGATACTTGCGGTCTATTGAACGTGAAAGGCAATTTGGATGAAATTTACTCGCATTACCATTGATCCGACGCAGATGGGTGGTGTGGCTTGTATTCGCGGGTTGCGCATCCCAGTTGCCACAGTAGTTAGCGCCCTGGCCGAAGGCATGACTGACGCCCAAATTCTAGCCTACTATCCGGATCTAGAAGCGGCCGACATTCGCGAGGCGTTGTTGTATGCTGCCGAAGCCCTTCAGGAACGCGAACTGCCTTTGGTCTACGCCTGATGAAATTTCCGATTGACAATGCGCTATCACCCCACTTGGCAGAAAAGCTGCGTGCGCTAGGCCATGATGCTGCCCACGTGCGGGATCGGCAAATGCACGCAGCCCCCGATGAAGCTATCTTTGCCTGGGCAGCGCGTGAAGATCGGATCATTGTCTCTGCCGACACTGATTTTGGTACATTGCTGGCCTTGCGCGGTGAATCCAAACCATCCGTTATCCTCTTTCGGCGCGACTGGCACCAGCCGGAGCGCCAGCTTGCCGCGCTCATTGCCAATTTGCCGCAGCTTGAAGAACTCCTCTTGGAAGGTGCAGTTGTCATCTTTGATCGCCAACGCATTCGCACCCGGTCGTTGCCGATTGGGCAATAATCATTACCCAATATCACTGTTATTGAATAGCTTTGTCTACTGATCTCTTAATAGCAGGAGTTGTCCAATGCGCAAAATCTGGGTTCGCTCGCAGAAATATGATGGCACTTTGCGCGACGAGCAGGAAAGTTATCTCTACGCCGAGGATGCGGCCTCGATCATGCTGGTCACGCCGCCGGGGACCGCCTATTTTCATCACCGCAAACAAGCTTGGTTTACCGGCGAGGATGGCAGCCTCGACTTCTATTTTAAGCATAAGTGGTACAACGTCTGGCACATCTGTGAGCAGCACAGCCAGATCAACCGCATCTATGCCAACATCACCCTGCCCGCGACGTGGCAAGCCGATTGCCTGACCTGGATCGATCTCGATCTAGACTTGCGTGTTCACCTGGATGGCTCGCTCGAATTGCTGGATGAGGATGAGTTTCTGGAAAACAGTCGAAGGATGAACTATCCATCCGATGTCGTAGCCCACGCACGGGCTGCGGTTGTGGAATTACAAACATGCCATGCAACCGGTGCCTACCCGTTTAACCATCACGAGCAAGTGGTGCTTTATGCGTCGATCCAGCAGATTTACGATTTTTGATTTACGATTTACGAAGCCGGGTGCCCCTTGGGCGCGTCAACGAAAAATTTCGTAAATCGTCAATCGTTCGACTGAGCTCACGCCGAAGTCAAAAATCGTACATCGTAAATCCCTCACGTTCTCGCATACAAACACTTCAAATACGCGCCTTCGGCAAAGCCGATCGGGTGGTCAAGGGCATGGGCGGTTTGGGCAAAGGGGTGAAGGGGGCGGCCTGCCTGGGCGGCGGCTTGGGTGACGGTGGCGAAAAATGCGTCGCTGCTGACTCGGCTAGAACAAGAAGCGAGCACTAGTGTGCCGCCGGATGCCAAGACGCCTAACCCCAGCCGCGTCAATTGGGCATAGGCGCTTAAGGCCCGCTCCACCTCCGTCTGTTGTTTGGCAAAGGCCGGTGGATCGATGATGACGAGGTCGTAGCGCTCGCCCGCCGTTTGCAGGTGGGCCAGCAATTGAAAAGCATCGCCAGCCAATAGTTGATGTTCGGCCGCGGCCACGTTGGGCAGATGTTGATTGAGCGCAAAATTTCGTTCTGCCGCGGCCAACGCCGGTCGGCTGCTGTCGAGGCTGGCCACCTGGCGCGCGCCCCCACGCGCGGCGTAGAGCGAAAAGCCACCGTTGTAGGCAAAGACATTCAAGACGCGCTGGCCGGCTGCCAACGCTTCTACACGCGCTCGATTTTCGCGTTGATCAAGGAAAAAGCCCGTCTTCTGGCCGCGGATCGGGTCGGCCTCGAAACATAGGCCATTTTCCAAAAAGCGCACCGGTCCCGTCAACGCCAGCCCCATCAGTAACAACCCATCCGTCAGGCCATAGAGATGCTCTGGTGCTTTTTGCAGCGTGCGGCTCAGGCGCAGAACCCAACGTTGCGCTGGTTGCACGGTTGCCAGTGCAGCCAGGAGATCGGCCAGATGCGGAATCCACGCCGCGCTATAGAGCTTGATCACTAACGTCTCTGCATAACGATCCACCACCAGCCCTGGCAGCCCATCATTTTCGCCATGCACCAGGCGGTAGCCGGTGGTGCGGTTGTCGCCCAGTAGCGGGGCGCGCCGCTGTGCAGCCGTTTGCAATTGTGCTAGAAACCACGCCTGATCAATCGTGGCCGGTGTGCCGTGTTGTAAGACGCGCATCCGCAGTGGGGATGTGGGATCGTAAAGGCCAATCGCCAAGAAGCGGCGTTTCTGATCAAAAGCTACCGCCAAGTCACCCGGCTTGCCGGCGTGGCTTTGGCGTTCAATCGAGTTGTCAAAAAGCCAGGGGTGTCCGCTGCGCAGCGCCCGTTCGCCATCACGGCTGACGTGCAAGGCAATCCGTTGTGGCGCGGCTTTGGGCAGAGTGGATAGGGGTGATTCAGGCGTAATGGCTAGTTTGTCCATGCCGCTAGTATCGCACAACTTCAACAAAACAACAGTACGACAAAGCGGAAAATGGTACGCGGATTTGCGCGGATGAACGCGGATTTTTTGCTTGTTAATGCATTTAAATCCGCGTTCATCCGCGTTTATCCGCGTACCAAAACTCTATGCCCTATAATTTAGATATCCTGGGCAATGGCCTGCGTGTTACCTAACTCGATCTTCTCGTTTTTACCGCCTTCATAAGGCTTGCCGGTCGCGACCGCCTTGACAAAGCCGATCAGTTGTACCACCTTACTGCTGGGCGATTCCCAGTACTCGGCCTTTTCCACCTGTACCTTGAGTAAGGCCAAGTCGGGATCATCCAGCCCGGCGGGGAACCACGCCTTGTAGATCGGGTTCCACAACTCGGTTATTTTTGCCCGGTCACGCACCAGTTCGGACGTCCCAGAGACGGACACATAGCGCTGATCATCTGGATTGGCGTAGGCCAGATTGACCTGGTGATTGCGTTGCACTTCGTGGACCTTGGCCGCGCTGGCGCTGGTAAAAAACCAGAGATCGCCATCAAATTCAATCTGTTGAGTCGACATCGGCCGACTGCGCAAGTTGCCATCTTCGTCGACCGTCGTCAGCATCGTAATCTGGATATCCTCGATCAATTCGCCTAGCTTCTGAATATCATCTTGTGCATGCGTGCCATTCGTGGCGGCTTGTTGATTTGTTTTCGTTTGATTTTTCATCTGATCTCCTTGAACTTGTACACAATTGTTACATGGAATCAGTCTAACAATGGTTGCTGCTCTTGTCGATGGACCCTATATGCCAAGGCAGGTATAGTTAAAGTTATAATTGTTATTATGAGCCTTGCCTGTTTTTCTTGGCGGCCTTTGCGCCTTTGCGTGCGTAATAGTTCATCTATCGTTTCCGTACGCGCATCTGCAAACCATATTTTGGCCGCATCGTAATCGATGGCTGGGGTACGATCCGTTGGCCAGGGATAAGCGCCAACTCGAACTGTTGCGCAATCGTCGCCAGCATCAAGACCGCTTCCATCATGGCAAACGAGACACCAATACAAAGGCGTGGGCCACCGCCAAAGGGGAAATAGGCATATTTGGGCAACGTCTTGGCAAAATCATTGGCCCAGCGCGCCGGGTAGAAGCGCTCGGGTTGGTCGAAGTAGCGTGGGTCGCGGTGCATCACATATTGACTCATCAGCACGTCGGATCCCTTCGGAATCAGATAGCCGCCCAGCTCTACATCACGCGTTGTCTCGCGTTGGATCGCCCAGGCCGGCGGATAAAGGCGCATCGACTCCTGGATCACCTGTTCCGTGTAGCGCAACGCCGGCAGATCGGCTAGTGTCGGGGTGCGTCCGTCTAGCACTTGTTGCAGCTCGGCGTGCAACGTGGCTGCGACTTCTGGATGTTGTGCGAGCAGATACCATGTCCATGATAGCGAGAGGGCTGTGGTTTCATGCCCGGCCAGAAAGATCGTCACACTTTCGTCGCGCAATTGCTGGTCGTTCATGCCATTGCCCTCTTCATCACGGACGGCGAGCAGCATCGACAGCAGATCGCCGGTGTCGGCTGGGTGGGCGCGCCGTTCGTTGATCAACTGGAAGACAATCGCGTCGAGATTGCGCACGCCCGCTTGGTAGCGGCGCAGCTTAGCAGTGGGCAAGGTAATGCCGGTTGCCTGCTCCAATACCATTAACAGATCTTGGTTGTCGAAACGCACCATAATGGCATCAAGCGCCGCACCGATTGCCGTCGCTTCGGCGGCGGCGTCGGTGTTGAACAGCGTTTTGGCCACCACTTCGAGCGTTAGATGCATCATGTCGGCGTGCGTATCGCGCACTTCGCCGTCGTGCCAGGTGGCCAATGCGCGTTCGGTAAACGTGGTCATCGTTTCGCTGTAGGCGGCAATGCGGCTGCGATGAAAGGCGGGTTGGGCCAAGCGGCGTTGCGCCAGCCAGAATTCACCATCACTCGACAACAGACCGCGTCCAAAGACCGGTTTGGCGTATTCACGCAACATCTTGTCTTTGATAAAGGCCTGATTCTGCTTGACCAACACCTCTTCGATCAGATCCGGGTGATTGGCGAGGAAAAACTGTTGGCCCAAAAATGGGATCGTCACCAGGTCGCCATAATCTTTGGCAACACGGCAAAAGTAACCCAGCGGGTCGCGCGCAAAGCCGAGCGCGCTGCTGATGCCCAGGCGGCTGCGCGGTCCCGGCGGTAATTGCGTATGCTGGGGCGGGGCTGCGGCGCTTTGGCTGGCAACCAGGTTCTTATTCATCACTTCTGTCTTCATCGTTTTATCTCCTTTACGCCGTAGCGTAGTTTATTGCAGTTTTTTTGGCTCTATTTTTTGCGCCAGTTACGCGGATCCAGAAAGCGCCGGTAACGCCTAACGAACTCTTTGCCCAAGATGATACCGCCGATCCAGAAGGCTACCTCTGCTAGCACGATCAAGACGGGAATTGCCGCCGCTTTGGTCGTGCCGGCTAGGGTCAGGAAGGGTAGCAGCAAGAGGCCGCCATAAAAGGCGAAGGAGAGGATCAGCAAGACGATGCCGATCCATCGGAGCCAGTTGGTGGCGGGGGCAGGTGCGGGTGGCGGGGTTTTTCGTTTCATCGATTATTCCTTTAAGCGCGTTTGCCTGCTAATTGTTCTGTCGATAATGTAGAAGCTCGGTTAGCAATCAACAAATCGGTTGTTTTCTGGTAAGCAAGCTACCCCACCCTAGCCCTCACTGCCATTACGTTAAGTGAAATGATGGGTAACGTAGGTGCGGTTTGTAACCGCACGTGCTCGGGTCACCCTGACTTGTGCGGTTACAAACCGCACCTACACATCCTTACCTTAATGGCAGTGAGGGCTAGGGTGGGGTTTGCTGTTGTTGTATTCTTCCTTGCGTTTGCTCACCCATCACCAAACCGGGCAAGAAAAAGAACGGGTAGATGAGCAGATAAAGGTTGGGTGCCCACCAGAACGGATCAAAGTCGGCGCGTAGGACCCAAAAGGCAAGCGCCTGTAACCCGGAGCTAATTGTCAGTGTTAGCGATTTGTATCCCTATCTCCTTGTCTCCCATCCCCCGCCACCAACGCCCGTTGCAGCATCTGGATCAGCGTCGCTTCATACATGGGCAGATCGCCATCCCCCCAGATCAAGCATGCCTGCGCCGTCCAGTCGATCAAGCCGATGAGCAACTCGGCCAAGGTTTTGGGATCGTAGGCGTAGACTATGCCAGCTTGCATTTGTTTGGCTAATGTGGCGGCTAGCTGTTGATGCAACAGATCGTAGGTGGGCAGCGTCATCTCGACTAGCTTGCTCAACCCAACGTTCAAGTATAATAATTTGAGCAGGTCGCGCTCGCTGGCGCAGACGGCTAATGCGGCGCGCGCGGCATCGGCGATGGCTGTGGCAAAATCTGGCTGGGCGAGCTTGGGCGAAACTGCTTCAAGCAGGCGCAAGTTCAACGCTTCGGTCAAGGCCAAGACCAACGCATCTTTGGATTTGAAATAAAGGTAGATCGTGCCAGTGGCAATGCCCGCCTGTGCGGCTACATCGGCCATGCGGGTGCCGGTATAGCCATGTTCGGCCAATACTGTTCGTGCTGCCTCTAGAATTTTGCCTTGTAGGGCTGGGTCAATCGGCCTTGCCATGCGGCCACTTTGCTCCTCGTGATTAAATGAATGAATATCATTCATTTAATCACGATTTAAACCCATTGTCAAGCCCCCAATCTGACTCAAGTCGATGATCGTCGTTGACAGATTGCCACCCCTGCGTTAGAATGTCAGCTAGCTTTACCCAAGCTACACGTCAACGGCTTCCTCCCGTGCCGATTGTGACCGTTGCGTGTAACCGTTGACCACCCATTCAAATCGCATTTACTGCAAAAACAAACAGCTCCTTTTGCGTAATGTTGTTTTGCACCCAAAATAAATACGTTCATCAATCGCAGGTCGGCAAACACAATCTTTTGCCAATGTACAAAACATCAATTTGCCCACTAATAAGCCGCACGTTTCTAATCATCCATTTCCAGCTTTTGTAGGAGAATCCTATGCAAAGTATCAATGTTACGGTAAACGGCGCTACGCATACGCGAGACGTCGAACCAAGAATGTTGCTCGTGGATTTTATCCGCGACACCCTAAGCCTCACCGGCACGAACATTGCCTGTGATACCAGCCAATGTGGCGCGTGTACGATCCACATGGACGGCATGGCCGTCAAATCGTGTACGGTATTGGCCGTCCAAGCGGATGGCAGCAGCCTCACGACAATCGAAGGGCTGGCGACCAACGGCCATTTGCACGCCATGCAACAGGCCTTTTGGGATCAGCACGGTTTGCAATGTGGCTTTTGCACACCAGGCATGATCATGGCGGCGACCAAGTTGGTGGAGAACAATCCTGCCATCAGCGAAGCCGAGATTCGCCACGGGCTGGAAGGCAATATGTGCCGCTGCACCGGTTATCAAAACATTGTCAACGCCGTGGCCCAGGCCGCGACGGCTATGCAGGGAGGCTAAGATGAGCACATTAATTGGTTCTAGTGTTAAACGCAAAGAAGATCCGCGCTTTATCCAGGGCAAGGGTAAATATGTCGCCAATATCCAGTTGCCCAATATGGCGGCCGTTATGATCAAACGCAGCCCCTATGCGCATGCGCGCATCCTCCGCATCGATGCGACCGCCGCCGCGGCGTTGCCCGGTGTGATCGCCGTCTTTACCGGTCAGGATCTGATCGATGGCGGCGTCGGCAAACTGCCCTGCGGCTGGCTTGTGCCAGGCACCAAGGTTCCCACCCGCTGGCCAGTGATGCCGGTGGGCGACAAAGTGCGCCATGTCGGTGACAGTGTGGCCATTGTCGTGGCCGAGACCCAATATATTGCCGAAGACGCGCTCGATTTGATCGAAGTCGATTATGAGCCGCTGCCAGCCGTGATCGATGCCAAAAAGGCGATGCAACCTGGTGTGACCCAAGTGCATGACGACATTCCTGATAATGTCTCTTACACTTGGGCGTTGGGCGATCAAGCCGCCACTGAGAAAGCGGTGGCAAGCGCGGCGCATGTGATCGAGTTGGACCTGACCAATCAGCGCCTGATTCCCAATGCGATGGAGCCACGCGCGGCGGTGGCGCAGTGGAATGCCGCCAGCGAAGAGATGACGCTCTGGACCACCAGCCAGAACCCGCATCCGATCCGCCTGCTCCTGAGCGCCTTTACCCTCGGCATCCCCGAACACAAACTGCGTGTGATCTCGCCCGACGTGGGCGGTGGTTTTGGCAGCAAGATTTTCCATTACCCGGAAGAGATTATTGTGCCGTGGGTCGCGCGCAAGGTCAACCGGCCGATCAAATGGGTTGCCACGCGTAGCGAATCTTTCATGACCGATTCGCAGGGGCGCGACCATGTGACCAGCGCCAAACTGGCCTTGGACAGCGCCGGCAAGATCACCGGTCTGCATGTGCAAACCTGGGCTGATCAGGGCGCTTATCTTTCAACCTTTGCGCCGCTGATCCCGACTGCATTCTACATTTGTCTGCTCTCTGGCCTCTACAAAATTCCTAGTATCTATGCTGAAATGTGGGGCACGCTGACCACGACCGTGCCAGTGGATGCCTATCGCGGCGCCGGTCGTCCCGAAGCAGCCTACTTGGTCGAACGCCTGGTAGACCTGGCCGCCCGCCACCTGGATATGGACCCAATCGAGTTTCGGCGCATCAATTTCATCCAGCCGGACGAGTTCCCTTATCAAACGCCGGTGGCGATGGTCTACGACAGTGGCGAGTATGACCGTCTCTTTGACGCCGCCGTGGCCGCCGCCGACTATCCCGGTCTGCGCGCCGACCAGGCCGCTGCCCGCCAACAGGGTCGCCTGGTTGGGATTGGGATTGCCGGCTGTATCGAAGCCAGCGGTCCGGCCCCTTCCAAGGTGGCTGGCGCACTGGGGTCCGCGGTCGGCTTCTGGGAGAGCGGTGTGATTCGTGTCCATCCTTCGGGCAAAGTAACGGTGCTCACCGGTTCGCACTCCCACGGTCAGGGCCATGAAACCGCCTTTGCGCAGATTGTGGCCGACGAATTGGGCATTGCGATGGATGATATCGAAGTGTTGCACGGCGACACCGGTTTGATCCCGTTTGGTATGGGCACCTATGGCAGCCGTAGCGCGGCCGTGGGTGGCACGGCGCTGTTCAAGAGTGCGGATAAGGTGCGCAAGAAAATGCTCAAGATTGCGGCGCATCAACTGGAGGCGTCCGAAGATGATCTGGTTTACGACCGCAACGGTGGCGGCGTTTACGTCAAAGGCTCGCCCAGCCAGAAGAAATCTTTCTTTGATCTCTCGTTTGCTGCGTATACGGCGCACAACCTCCCCGACGATATGGAACCGGGCATGGAAGAGACCACCTTTTTTGATCCGCCCAACTTTACCTTCCCCAACAGCGCCCATATCTGCCAGGTGGAGATCGACCCGCAGACCGGCGCGGTTACCTTGCAGAAATATTTCGCCGTTGACGACGTGGGCAAAGTCATCAACCCGATGTTGGTCGAGGGCCAGATTCAGGGCGGTATCGTGCAAGGTGTCGGCCAGGCATTGCTGGAATATGGCGTCTATGACGAGAACGGTCAATTGTTGAGTGGTTCGTTTATGGACTATGCCATGCCCCGTGCGGATGCTTTCCCCATGTTCAATACCTCGCGTACAGAAACACCTTCGCCGTCCAATCCGTTGGGTGTCAAGGGCGCGGGTGAAATGGGCACGGTGGCATCGACTGTCACCGTGGCCAACGCCGTCATGGATGCGCTGGCCCCGCTGGGCATCCGCCATCTGGAAATGCCGCTCACGGCCGAGAAGATTTATAACGCCATCCACGCCAACGGACGGTAATGCAGTAGGACAGTAAAACAGTGGGACAGTAAAACAGTGGGACAGTAAAACAGTGGGACAGTAAAACAGTGGGACAGTAAAACAGTGGGACAGTAAAACAGTGGGACAGTAAAACAGTGGGACAGTAAAACAGTGGGACA
>JBBRVA010000091.1:0-14624 GCA_038247295.1 Caldilineales bacterium
ACATCGGTCAATGTCATTTCCACGCCCGTAAGCTGACAGTCATACGTCGCCAGGTATCCCTGCCGCTCAAACTCACTGGGGCGAACCGTAAATCCATGCCCTGCAAAATAAATCAGCACCTCCGCCTGCCAGTGGCCGTCCGGCGAAGGGTAGGACCCAGCGCGGCGCGGTTGGCTTCTGGCCACTACAGTGCTGGCCAGCGCGGGCCTTGTCGGCGCTGACATACCCTCAGGCGCTGGCGTTGTGGGCACAATCCATGTACAACTGGCAAGCAATACGACCAGACAGCCCAGAAGAAAAAATAAAGATAGGCGCATGAATCGATCTGTCATTAGCAACAACTCCTTGTTCGAAATTGTAACAAATTGAATATGGCAGCTTTTCATAACGCAAACGCGCATCATCTTAGCATAAACAACGAGCGCGTGTTGATTTTGCCGTAGGCTATTTTGCGTTTTGAGGGTAGTGGGCGCGGATTTTATGCGGGAGTGACAGTCAGGCAGTGGTGATCACAAAGCTCACGCATCAGACTGCCCATTCGACATGCCCAACGATGAGGCCATGGGCGTGGTTTTGAACCAACGCAGGATCCGTTGCGGTAGCTGCACGCGCTCGGGCGGTGGCGTCAACTCGACGTGGCTGAGGGCTGTGGCCATTTCGGTGCCAGTCTGAAAACGTGCGGCGGGATCTTTAGCCATCGCTTTAAGGATAATGCTTTCCAGCGCCGGCGATACATAGGCAAAGACAGAGGGTTCGGGCGGCGCCTCATGACGATGAGCGTCTAAGACTTCTTCGCGCGTACCATAAAAGGGCTTGCGACCAGCCACCATCCGGTAGAGGACAACGCCCAACGAGTAGAGATCGGCACGGCCATCAATCTCTTGGCCGCGTTCTGTCTGCTCTGGGGCGATAAAAGCAGGGGTGCCGTAAACGCCATCTAGATCATCTGGGTTGCGGGCGTTCATATTTAAGGCGGTGCCAAAATCAAAGAGCAGGGCGCGCCCATCCGCGGCAATCAAGATGTTGGCAGGCTTGATATCACGATGGACTATGCCCTGCTGATGTACATAATCAAGGGTCAGCGCAACCTGACGGATAATATCCACGGCAGGCACTTCGCCCAGTGTTGGATGCTTGGTAAGGAATTCTTCTAACGTTTGCCCATCCACCAACGTCAACGCGACATATGGGTGATTATCAACTTCGCCAGCTTCTAAAGCGCGCACGACGCCAGGGTGATTAAGGCGCGAAGTAATCCGATACTCATTCTGGAACAGTTTACGAATTTTGGGTTGCGCAGCCGCCATATCGGTCAGCACTTTGAGGGCAACCAGGCCACCATTTGGCCCTCGCGCCCGGTAGACCACAGCCACCGCACCCTGACCTAGAGTGGATTCTATCTGATAAGGCCCCAAGCGGTGGGGCGTTCCTCGGGAAAGTGCATTCTGTGGATGGTTCGCTGAATACGGCATCTTCGCGGCTCAATCTGCAATTAGCACAAAGCTTATTCTGATTGTGCATTATAAACGAAAAACGCCGTTTGTAAATATACAATTTGTACAAAAATGGGCTGAGCGCCCGTACGGGCGCTTAGCCCATTGCAACGCCCGTCGTTAGCGCGTAAACATACGCTGGCGTACATAATCGGCTTCGCTAGAGGCGAGAAAAGCCAGCAAGCGCGCCACGCCGATCGGATCGCCCAGTTCTGACGCTGCGACCAGGCTATCGAATTCTTTGCCCTGCCGTTCGGCCTGAGTCTGGATCACGCCCAGTTTCATCTCGGTGGCGATACCGCCAGGGCAGACCACATTGACACGGATGCCGCGCGGCGCCAGGTGGCCGGCCAAGGTCATGCCCATGCCATTGACGCCGCCTTTGCTGGTACCGTAGGCAATCGAGGAACTGCCACCGGTGACGCCGGCGCCGGACGCGATCAAGATCATTACACCTTTGCTGGCGGCGAGCAGTGGCGTGGCCGCTTTGGTGCAGAGAAAGGTGCCTTTGACGTTGACATCCATCACCAACTCAAACGTTTCCAAGGGAAACTCTTCTGGTTGTAGAAACTGGCCCTGTAGCACGCCGGCAGCACAGATCAAGACATCTAGTTGGTTGACATCTGCTTGTACACGGGCAAACAAGGCTTGCACAGCATCTGCATAGCGTACATCCACGGGATAAAAGGTGGCGTCGCCCCCATTCTGGCGAATCGATGCCGCGGCGGCTTCGCCCTTTTCCTGTTTGACATCGGCCAGGAGCACTTTAGCGCCCCGCTCGGCACACAGGCGCGCCGTCGCCTCGCCAATGCCCTGCGCCGCGCCAGTGATTAAGATAGTTTTACCGCGAATATCAGCTATTGAATCCATTATTTTTTCCTAAAGATTAAAAACTTAACAACATAACGCAAAGACGCAAAGGGGCAGAGGCGCAAGGATTATAAACCATTTACGACGCGATGGATGCCGTTTTTGACATATTTTTCGCCAAAATTGATGACGAGGGCCAGCTTTAGATTGAGTTGGCGCAGATATGTTAGCGCTTGCACTTCAAAAATTGAATTGTAATCAGTGACAGCTTTGACTTCAACGATCACAAGCTTTTCAACCAGGATATCAAGTCGAAGCGGTATTCCCAGTTGGCGACCTTTGTATGTAATCGGTACAGACAACTGACGCTCAACCAGCAATCCATACGTTTCCACTTCCCAGACCAATGCTTCCTCGTAAACGCCCTCCAAAAGACCCGGTCCCCCCAACGTCCGATGTACAATAATTGCAGCATCAACAAGAATTTTACTTATCTCATTTTCTCTCATTCTTCCCTTTGCGCCTCTACACCTTTGCGTTATATTTTTTTGCTCTTGATTTATAAGTCTAAAGAAGCCATGGCACCATATCTACCAGGCATAGGCTTTTCCTTGCGCCCTTGCCGCTTTGCACCTTTGCGTTATGCTTTTTGCGTTACGCTTTTTAAGGTTTCTAAATAAAGTTCAATCGCCTCTCTGATATTCGCCAACACATCATCCAAAGAATCACCTTGCGTTTGGCACCCGTCTAATTCGGGTGCAAAGGCATAGTAACCATCTTCATCTTGTTCAATAACAACTGCAACTTTATAATTCATTTATTTTAATCCTCTCACAAATAAATATAGTGCGCCACACTGAATTGTAAATCGTGCCGATTGCATCCAAAGTTGGCGACTTTTGTATGTAATCGGCGCAAACAACTTACCGTTGCGCCAACAAATTGCGCAGCCATGCTTCATTCTCGGCCAAAAGTGAAGGCGGTGGGGGAGCTGCATCGTAATTGATGGAGAGATCGTAGGCAGCCTCCTCATACACCTCATTCAATGCCGTCTGCAAACTAAACGCCACATCTGCATCTGGCGGACGCAGGGGCACTGGAATAACGGGTAGACGGTCTTGCAAAGTAAGCGGCCAGGTTTCCGTAACTCTCACTGGCGCACGCGTCAAGGCCACAAGATAGGGCGTCTCCGGCAGACGCGGATGCTGGAATGCACGAACACCGCGTCGCAACAGATCAATTTCGATCAGATGTACACTGGCAGCCAAAAGGCGGCGGCGCTTTTCTCGGTAGGGTTTCAGGCCCGGCTCACGTTTGTTGACGGGTGAAAGCAGTTCAATGCTCGTGATCAACTGATTGTTGCCGGCATCGCGAATTTCCACATTCACAATTTTTACCGCGATGGACGGCAACACAGGCAGCACTAGTGGGGCTACGACATGCATGCCATTGCTAGTTTCCCCCGGTTGAGCTTGCTGACCAACAAGCGGCATAGAGGGCGCGCGACGTTGGGTCAACACGACTTCTAGATCTGGGTACATAATCCCAATTTCGCCTTCCGGTGCATCATCTTCTACCGTATAAATCTCAAGACGCGCCGTATAGCGCGGACGCAGTTGCGGCGTTAACTGCTTGCGAATGTTGCCAGCCAGCGCGCTATGCACATCTGGCCAAAGATAGCCTTCTAGATAAGGATCCATACCAGGGAAAGGTGAAGCCATTGTCATGCTCCTTTTACGTTATCCACGCCATATCGCTAGTATAACACACCAGGCGCGGCTAATCTACTCGATCAAACTATCGGGTGCGTTCCCTTGCCTAGATAAAATTTGACACGCACCCAACTATCTAGCGCGTCCACACGACATTATCATTTGGGGTGGTTGCAGTTTATTGATGTTGAGGTAAAATACACCATGCAAAGACAATTTACAAGTTAATTTTTTGATACGCCCATTGCCTTGTTCAAGCCTTATCAAACTCAAAATAAAACTGGAGTAAGGAGAACCAAATGAGTGCCAAATATCGTGTCGGTGTCATCGCCAGCGGACGCATTGCGCGCGAGCATGGTCGCGGCTGGACCGAATGCGAACATACCGAGATCGTCGCCATCGCCGATGCGCACCCGCAAGCGCTGATCGATTACGGGCGCGACTTTAACGTGCCGGCCGAGCATCACTACCTGGACTATCGCGCGATGCTAGACAAGGAAAATCTGGACATTGTCAGCGTCTGCTCGTGGGACCCGATGCACGCCGAGATGACAATTGCCGCCGCGGCGCGCAAGCCGAAGGCCATCCTCTGCGAAAAACCGATGGCGATGGCGCTGGGCGAAGCCGACGCCATGATGATCGCTTGTGAACGCAACGGCACCAAACTGGCGATCGGTCACCAACGCCGCTTCTATTCTTCTTGGACCGAGGCGCGCCGGCTCGTGCAAGAGGGCGAAATTGGCCGTCCCATCCGGCTCTGGTCCGCCACGCGTTCGGGGATGATGAACACGGGCACCCACTGTATCGATTTTCAACAATATGTGCTCAATAATCAACCCGCGCGCTGGGTGATGGGCGCAGTCGAACGCCACACCGACAAACACATCTTTGGCCACCGCGTCGAAGATCGTTGCGTGGGCATTATCGGTTATGGGGATGACCTGGAAGGGGTGATTGAGAACGAGATGAATGCGCGCTACGAAGTGGGTGCTTGCATCTACGGCACCGAGGGCATGCTCGAAGTCAACGACAACCGGCTGCGCTATATGACGTCGAAGAGCAACGGCTGGCAGACCTTCCAACCGACCGAGAACGTGCTCACCGGCTACGGCACGGCGCATGTCGATCAGGCATATGGCATTGTCAACTGGATCGAAGGCAAGGACGAAGATTACCGCGGCCAGGCCAAATATGGCAAAGCCGCCCTCGAAATCATGATGGCGGTCTACGAATCGGCGCGCTGCCACGAACGGGTACACTTGCCGTTGTTGACGCGCGCCAATCCGCTGGACGTGGCCGTCGAGAGCGGTGTGATCCCCGTGACGCGGCCCGGCTGGTACGATGAGCGCGCCGCGCTGGTGCGCGGCGAGGGGATGAGCTGGGTTAAGAAGTAGTTGACAATCTTGAGACTGACGCCTTTGTGGGCGTCAGTCTTGATATTCATCTACTATACGGTTGTTCGATTTGAAGACCGGGTACGATACGATAATGCATCACGTTAAAAGTGCAAAGCGGAGCAGCTAACCCTATCGCACATGCAGCAATCAATGCGTCAAGTAAACCCAGTCGGTGCGATAAGTGGTAGTTGGTAAAATCGGTTAGCGCGCGGTTACAGTCTACTTCTGTCGGCCACACAATGGGGAGTGGTGCAACCAGTTTCAAAACCTGCCGAACCTGCTGTGTGTTATGAGCATCTTGGATCAACTCCATAATGACAAAACCTGGCACGCTTGGCAGTTCTGGTAAATTGCTAAACCAGGCCAACGCCGCCGCGTTGCCACGTTGAATATCGATCAGAACATCGGTATCTAAAACGTATGTCAATTAAAATTGTCCCTATTACGTGTTTCTGCTTCGGCGCGGATCATCCTGGCATGTTGTTGGCTGTCCGCAATCTCCGTGCGTGTCCCGATCACACCAGCAGTTTTCCAGTATGCCACCAAATCATCCCCAGTTTTCGGTGGTGCATTGAGCATGGGTCGAGTGTACAACAAACGCAGAGCATAGTCCGATAAGGACAAGCCGACCTGATTCGCCTCGTTGGCAAGCTCATTTTTTAGTTCTTCAGGAATTTCAAGCGTAATAGTCATCTGCGCTCCATTCAGTTGACACAACAGTCCGGCCTTTCGTTTTGTATGGGTAGTATAGCATATATGGCTCAATCTTACGGCACTGCATAGCCGCCATCGACCAACAGCCCTGTCCCTGTAATATACGATGCCTCGTCCGAAACCAGGAAGAGGGCGGCGTTGGCGATCTCCTCGGGCCGGCCCAGGCGCTTCATGGGGATCGTCGCCTCGAATTGCGAAACATCGATATCTTGGCTGATGCGCACCGCTGGCGTGTCGATGGCGCCCGGCAACACGGCGACAACGCGGATATTGTCGCCAACCACTTCCAGAGCCAGCGCGCGTGTAAACGCCATAACACCGCCCTTGGCCGCTTGATAAGCGGCATAGCCGGCAATGCCTACCAGGCTTTGCACGGATGCTGTGCTCAAGATCACGCCACCGCCGCGCGCCCGCAGGTGCGGAATGGCGTGTTTTGCCCCTAACCAAACAGCGCGCAAGGTCACATCGATGGTCCGCTGCCAATTGTCCACAGTTGTCTCTTCGGTCGTTCTGGCTTCGGTCCAATAGGCGTTGTTATAGAGAATATCCAGCCCACCATAAGTCTGCACCGCAGTTTCGATCATGCGCTCGATATCGCCTGCGCTGGCCACATCGGTCTGGACAAAGATGGCCGCGCTGCCATTAGCTTCATTGGCTGTGGCCAGGGCAACGGTTTCTGCACCGCCGACGGGGTTAATATCCGCCACCACAACCTTGGCGCCCTCTTGCACAAAACGGATCGCCGCCGCCCGGCCAATACCAGATCCAGCACCGGTGATAATCGCTACTTTCCCCGCTAGTCGCATCGTACGTCTCCTTGGTTTATGAGTGATCAAATGGATATTGAAATAAACATTGGCACCGTGGCACAATTTGAAATACCGTGGGGCAAATTTACCGCTGTATGAGCGGCAGATAGATTCGCTGTTCCTCAACCAGCGCCACCAGATGGCTATCTGTTACCACCCCGGCCCGATTCGTTGCCGTCAGGGTCAATGTAACGGGGCCAGCAGCAGGCCAGGTAAATTGGACGCGATCCGTGCTCGCGTGCGTGTGCGTCACGGTGGCTTGAGCCGTCGCCTGCCACACATAGGTAATCGGTAACGAGACGGAGATCGGCTGGACATTGGCGAGAAAGCTGACCGGCAGATTCGTGGCATCGGTTAGCGGGCCCGTGATGCTGACACTCACTGGTGCAACCAGCGCGATCGAGATCTGATGCGTGGCGGTAACCGTACTCACCGCATTGCTTGCTGTCACAGTAATTGGACGAATGCCTGGTTCCGTCCAGAGCAGGGCAAGTGGGTCGCTGATTCCGTTCGTATGCGTAATCGATGGCTGGCCGCCGATCTGCCAGACGTAGGTAATCGGCAGCGAGACCGAAAGCGGACTGCTTGTCGCCGTCAAAGTTTGCGTTACGCCGGTCGAGCCAACGGTTGGACCGGCAATGGCCACCCCAACCAACGCTTTGGCTTCGATGGTGATCAAATGCGTCGTGCTAACCATGCCACCGGCGTTGATCGCTTTCAATTGCACGGTTTGCAATCCCGGCTGCGACCAGACAAAGGCTGCGGAGTCACTCAACCCACTCCGGTGGGTGATCACCGGTTGACCAGATGCTTGCCAGACGTAGGTAATCGGCTGCGAAGCAGCAAGCGGACTGCTTGTCGCGGTCAAGGTTTGCGTTACACCAGTCGAGCCAACGGTTGGACCGGCAATGGCTACCCCAGTCAATGCATTGGCTTTAATGGTGATCAAATGCGTCGTGCTAACCATGCCCCCCGCATTGATCGCCTTTACCTGTACCGTTTGCGGTCCCGGCGTCGGCCAGGCAAACGTTACCGAGTCGCTCAATCCACCGGTGTGGGTGATCGCTGGTTGGCCGGATGCTTGCCAAACATAAGTAATCGGCTGCGCTGCAGAAGGTGGCCCCACTGTCACCAAAAAAGGAGTGGCAACACCGACAAGTTGTGTTATCGGCGCAGTTAGGGTCAGCGTGGCCGGTGGTTTGGGCAGTAGATTCAGAATGGCATTGTGTGCATTAATGAGGGGAAACTGAAGATTATTCTTAGGATCGACAACAGGTTGACCACTTGTTTTAAGTAGGCTCTCGATCGCAGCAGGGGTCAGGCTCTGGTCAGCTTGCAACAGGAGCGCAGCAATGCCCGCCGCAGTTGGCGACGCCTGTGATGTCCCCCAATAGGTGGCCACGCCACCCCCCATAAAGGTTGATTCAAGTGGCGCACCCGGGGCCACGATATCCAGCAATGCGTTGCTGTTGGTAAAACAGGTGATTTTTTGCAAGCTGGTCGGGTTATCGAAGCAATTAGGCCAACTGCTGCCAAATCCGCTTTGATAGCTACCAGCATCTGGCTCGCGGCCATTATCGCCGTCGTAAGTAGCGCCCACGGCGATCACATTGGTGTTGCAGGCAGGGGAGGCCAAGCGCGAGTTTGAACCTTGGTTGCCACTGGAAGCAAAAATGGTAACACCAGCTGCATGCAATTGATTGATCGCAGTGGTCAGGACACTCTCCTGCGCATCACAATTGCCGGGGTAAAGCGCAAATGTCCCCAGGCTCATATTGATAATCTGCACGGGCTGCTGGGCTAGATTGGCATAGAGCCAATCTAGCCCAGCCACCCAATCTGACACAAAACCGCTCCCGCTTGCATCCAATACGCGTACGGCCACAATGTTCGCGTCGGGGGCAAACCCTCTGCCGGCTACCCCACCATCAGAGGTAATAATACCGGCCACGTGCGAACCGTGGCCATTTTCGTCTTCGGCATTAGCACTTTCTGCACTGTTACCCGGTTGGCACGCACCGTTTAGAAAACAGTGTTGTGCCACAATCGAACCCGCCAGATCAGGATGATCAGTGTCAATACCGGTGTCGAGCACAGCTACGGTAACACCTTGACCAGTGAAGCCATAGGTCGTATGTACAATATCCGCGCCGAGCGCCGGCACACTGCGATCCAGGTGTGCGCCGCCGGGCTGGTCCACTTGCACGGCGCGCACCGCTGGCTGATTGCGCAAAATATCTAACCCGGCCGCAGTCACCACACCGGCTAAAGCGGGCGTGCTCTGGTAGCGATAGTGGAGTTGAAAATCGGTGGCTGGCAATGCGGCTAAGACGCTGGCCTGCGCTTGCGCAATTTGCGCGCTTTGCACATCGGCCGTAGGCGCGTCTGTTTCCGCCAATAAGATCAGTACCCGCACGGTGCCTTGTGCCGCTAGCTGTTCGATCACCAGACCGTCGATCTGGGCGCTGGCGGCGATTAGCGCCGGGGGCGTAGAGCTAGCCAAGAAAAGGCCAAAACTCAGGCTGAGCAGGCTGAGCAAAAAACGAAAATACCAAGTCGATGATCTTTGCACGAGGGCCTTCTTTCCATTCGAAACGCTAAAAAGAGCGATTGCCGTAGGGGCCACGGCAAGTTACAATAGGGCAAACGCATTGATTCAATGGGAGCCACAGCAAGGAGGATTATACCATGTACCACTTTCCAGGCGAATATGTGACTGATTTTTGCATTGTCCAGCGCGCCGGCATCTATCATCTCTTTCATATTCGCGGCGAACGCTGGACCTGGCCAGTAGGCTACCGCGAGCTAGATTTGGGCCACGCAACTTCGACCGATCTGCACACGTGGACGCCGCATGCACCAGTGCTGCCGGCCGGCCCCGCCGGTGCATGGGATGAGTGTGGCAACTGGGCGCCCGATATTATTGAAGTGGACGGCGTCTATTACTGCTATTACACAGGCAGCGATGTGAATAACAATCAGGCGATCGGGCTTGCCACATCGACCGATCTTTTTCATTGGCAGAAACACCCCACCAATCCTGTTGTAAAGGCAGGCCCTTGGTCCGACACGGCAGTGGGGCGCGATGTGGCTTGCCGTGATGCGATGGTTTATGCAGATGTGGAGCGCAAACGTTATTTACTCTACTACACAGCAACAATGGCGGATCGTCGCGCCTGCCTGGGGTTGGCCCAGTCGCGCAATCTGATCGATTGGGAAGATCTGGGGCCCACCTACATTGAAGAGGACCGCAGTTACAATCGGCTCGAATCGGCCTATCTTGTGCCGCACGACGGTCAATATTACCTCTTTTACAGTGCCAAAGGCGGACCTAAGAGCAAAGGCTTTTCGCCCCAAGCATTTGCTCACTTTGACATTGTCTATCAAGTGGCCGATGATCCCACCGGCGGCTGGCGCAAGCCAATCGATCACACAATGCTGGAAGCATGGACTTGCGCCAGCGAGCACCCTACCTTTGACGGCGTTACCTACATGCTCTACATCATCCAAGAAGAGATCGAGGGCGTCTGGGGCGCGTCTGTGCTTAGCGATCCAAAACGGATCGAGTGGCTGGCCGATGGCACCGTGGCGATTCGCGAGCATCCGCCCGCGCAAGCGTCGACCCAGGTGATCTTCGACAGCCAGGTGCGCGACTACAGCGATTGGATAGCGCACGGCGGCGAATGGCAAGGCAGAGATGGAACCGCATCTGGCAACTTAATGGCACCGGACGGTGCGGATGACGCCTTTTTGATCAACACCTTGTGGGGCAAAGATCTTGCGCTCACGGCGGAAGTTTGCGGCGAGCAAGCGAGTATTGCTTCCTTGATCGTGCGTGGCAATCCATCGGCAATGGCAGGCTATCGCATTAGCCTGGATTTTGCACAGAACAAGGTGGGTTTCTATCTGCGCTTTCCCGATCAACCCGCCAAGGTGATCCAGGAACGCACGATCTCATTAAATCCAGGCGCGTGGCACAAACTCAAGATCGTCGCGCAAGGCAAGTTCTTTGATATCTATGTCGATGACAACCTGCTTATTGTCCATGATCAACGCGTCTACGAAGATGGCTGCTTCGGGTTGCACGCCCGTGGTGGCGTACAATTTCGCCATGTGCAAGCTGTTGCTCTGCGCCAACCAGGACCGGTTGATTGGCAACATCGTTGCCAGCCGTGGCACCTATTTAAGAAATAGCGTATGCTAAAACGCAAAATTTAAAGGCAAGCGATTTCGCATACGATTCGACTGTAAAACACAGAAACGGGGTTCAAAGTGAATCCCGTTTCTGTACCCCAAGCCAGTGGCGATTAGAGTAGTTAGGCAACGGCAAATTCCGTAAGTGGCCGTAGGCTAGGATGATGGAATGCTAATACAATATCTTCCTTGGGCACACCAGCTTTTAACAAAGCCGGTGTAACGCCTTCTTCTGTCCAATCTTCCTCGATCCAGATTTTTCCATTGTGCAGACGCATATAGACAATAATTGAACGAATACGTTTTTTGTCTTGCCAACCAGATCGCAAAAGCAGATAGCGATCATTGATTGGATCAAGGATGGTTTGCGTTTCCAAAGTGCCCTGTCCGACAAGATTGTCAAATGCAGACTGTGCTTTCAGCCACTCCTGAATGACTTGCCGATAGTGCGCTAATCGATCCATTGTACAATGACCTCCTGTTCAATATCCACTACGATCAACGGGATTTGATTCTTAGTGAGCGCTAATTCAATCATTGGATGTTGAAAGTCATTTTCATACGTAATGCTGTCTACGGCAATCAACAATTTGCGCTCAGGCGAAGTTTGGACAAGGAGCGACAGATACAACATGTACTGACCCAACATCTCTTTAAAATCTTGGATCAGCGAATAGCCAAGAAAGCTTTTAATTTCAACTACGATCTGCTCACCTTGGCGTTCTGCCGCCAAAATGCGTTCTGCCGCTAAATCCGCATACACATGCTTCCCTTCGTACTCAATCGTGTATGGATCATGTGTAATCGTCCATCCATCGTTTTGCAGTGCTGCGCGTACCGCGTCGTGAATAATATCTTTTGCTGCCATGTGCATCTTCTCCTTATCTGCCCCTATTGTAATCACTCGCTGCCCAGAGTCAAGTAGGCGAGGGAGTTTACAGACGGTTAAAAGTGATTTTTTCAATCCCTGCCACCCGATAATTCTCGCTTGCCATCCGCTAAAGATGGTAGTAAGATCAAACTATGGCAAAAGCACTCGTCGCGCCAGTCAAAGGCCCATCTGGGGGTGACTGGCAGATCCTCCGTCGTTGTTTTGGTTATCTGCACCCCTATCGCGGTATCACAATTGGTGTCTATGTGGTCATGCTGCTGGGCGTAGGCCTTTCCTTGGTGACGCCCCAATTGATCCGTTGGATTGTGGATAACGGCATTCGCGGCCAAAATGTACGTCTGCTCGCCGCTGCGGTGATCAGTCTGCTGATCTTCAGCCTGATCCGCGGTGTGCTAAGTTTTTGGGAGGGCCGCTGGTCCGAGGTCGCCGCGCAAGGCGTGGCCTACGATTTGCGCAACGAGCTTTATGCCAAACTGGCCGGCCTTTCCTTTGCTTATCACGATCGCACAGAAACTGGCCAGTTGCTTTCGCGCGCTGTGCAAGATGTCGATCGCATTCGCTTCTTAACCGGGCGCGCGGCGTTGCGTCTGCTGGGTAGTTTGGTGCTGGCGATAGGAACGGCCGTGGTCCTAGTGATCATGAACCCGGTGCTCGCGCTGCTGAGTATGGCAGCGCTACCTTTATTGGCCCGCCAGGCCTACAAATTTGGCCGTCAATTGCGTCCGCTTTCACTGGCCACTCAGCAACAGTTGGCGGTTTTAACCACACGTTTGGAACAAAATTTGCGCGGCGCGCGCGTGGTGAAGGCCTTTGCCCAAGAAGAAGCGCAAAACGAACAGTTTGTACGCGAAAATGATCAATGGTTCACGCTTTCGGCGCACGCCGCGCGTCTGCAAGCGATCAACAATCCGCTGCTCGACCTGATCGCCAACGCCGGCACCGTTTTTATCATCTGGTATGGCGGCTTGTTGGTGATCCGCGGCAGCTTGACCCTGGGCGAGTTGGTCGCTTTTACCACCTACTTGGGCCAATTGGTGCAACCGGTGCGCCGAGTCGGCCAGATTATACCGGCTGTCTCGATGGCGGCGACTGCCGCCGAGCGCATCTTTGAAATTCTGGATACGCCCTCGGAGGTCCAGGATGCACCGGATGCGTATGTATTGCCGCCCGTGCGGGGCCACGTTCGCTTTGAAAAGGTAGACTTCGCTTACTTTGGCCGCCACAAGGTGCTGCAAAATGTGAATGTCGAAGCGCAACCGGGCCAGGTGATCGCGCTGCTTGGTGCCACCGGCTCGGGCAAATCTTCGATCATCAACCTGATCCCGCGCTTCTACGACCCGACCGCTGGCAGTGTCACGATCGACGGCCACGATCTGCGCTGCGTCACCCTCAATTCGCTGCGCGACCAGATTGGGATTGTTTTGCAAGAGACGACCCTTTTTGCCGCCACCATTCGCGAAAATATTGCCTTTGGCTGCCCCGATGCCAGCGAAGCAGAAATTATGGCCGCTGCCGAAGCCGCCCAGGCGCATCACTTTATTCAGTCGATGCCCGATGGGTATGATACGCTGGTCGGTGAGCGCGGGGTGACGCTCTCTGGCGGCCAAAAACAGCGCATGGCAATTGCACGCGCCCTGCTCAAAGATCCGCGCGTCCTCATTCTGGACGACGCCACGGCCAGCGTCGACAGCGCCACCGAGCGCCAGATCCAAACTGCCCTGGCGCGCCTGATGCAAGGCCGCACCTCGTTTGTGATTGCGCAGCGTCTCAGCACCGTCCACCTGGCCGATCAGATCTTGATCCTGGACAAGGGACGGATTGCGGCCAGAGGCACACATCGGGAATTGTTAAAAAGTTCGGAGCTTTATGTGCAGATTTATGAAGGGCAACTGAGGAGAAATTAATAAGTAATAAGTAATAAGTAACAATTAATTATTAATTTTCGCCCGTCCCCAATTCTAGTCACCTAGCCACCAACTTGGCCAGATGCACATATTCATTACCCATTACTTATTAATTATTAGCTATTATTTATTATTATGGGCTTTTCTATCGGCAGTAGCGGTGCAAATATGGGGCCACGCGGCGCCATTGAAAATCTGGGCAATGACCGCGAGGGGCGGGCCTTTGACGCGCAGATCGCCCGGCGCCTGTTGGGTTTTCTGCGCCCGCATTGGCTGCGCATGAGCCTGGCCTTTCTGCTAATGCTGGGTGCGACTGCCCTCACCTTGTGGACGCCCTATTTGATCAAGGTGGCGATTGATGGTCACATCGCGCAGGGCAACGCCACTGGATTGAACCAGATCGCGCTCTGGACTGCGGCGGCGTTTGTGGGCATTTTTATCACCACAGCCGGCCAGCGTTATCTGCTCTCCTGGGTGGGCCAACGCGTCTTGGCGACGTTACGTATGCAACTTTTCGAACACCTGCAACGCCTCTCGCTCAGTTATCACGACCAACACATCATCGGCGTCACTGTCTCGCGTGTGATCAACGATGTGGGCGTGATCAATGAATTACTCTCGCAGGGTTTGATCACGGTGATTGGCGACCTAATCCTGCTCGTCGGCATTGTCGTAGTGATGGTTTCGATGAGTGCGCAG
>JBBRVA010000092.1:0-14582 GCA_038247295.1 Caldilineales bacterium
GCTTTGACCCCAAAGGTCTTGCGAAAAACTTCCGGCGCCAGGCTGGAGCCACCCATGCCCAACAAGAGCGCGTGGGTATAGCCGGCCTGACGCACATCGTTGACGAGCGTGTCGATCAGCGGTAAAGCATCCTGCATCATCGCAACACTTCTATTATAGCCATTGTGTGGGAATGATTAGACATTATCGGGAATAAGCTCACACCTCTGGTGGGCAAATTGTCGGCCCTCCTGTAAATTCCTTATTCCCGATAAACTCTATTGAAATTGAGTAAGTAGATGGTTTGTTCCTATCCCCCCCATCCTTCAGCGACGGAAACGTCTACTGCCGGCGCAACTGTCGGGGATCGCATGAAATGGTTTTGTGGCTACTTTGTAATACCGTCGCCGGAACAGTTGCTTGTGACACAATATTCTCTCTATAGCAACCGCACAATGTCACTTTCGGCAAAGATAACCCCAACCGACAGCCTCAACGCCGGTTCCGCATAGAGTTGCGGCGGCACGCTGATGTCCGCTAAATAAAGCTCCCCTACCTGTGCCGCCACACCGGGGACACGCAGCCCTTCCTTGGGCAGCGCCAGCGTCATAGTCGCGGTCGCTTTGATCGCCGGCTCAAACACGGCGCCGGTAGTCGTGTCCACGCCGGAGGGGGCATCAAGCGCCAGAATCGGCGCGCCTTGGGCATTGGCCCAGCGGATCAGATCGCCGGCGGCACCGCGCGGCGCGCCCTTGAGGCTATAGCCGATCACCCCGTCGATAATCAGTTCGGGTGGCGCGGTCGCAGTGATGGTATTTGCTTGCGCCACAGGGATGCGCATACGTAGCAGGATATCCAGTTGGTGCAGCGGGATTGGGGTGAACTTTTCTGCCGGTGCCGTGACAAAAACCTGCACCTGGGCACCATAGTTGTGCAGCCGCCGCGCACAGACCAACGCGCCGCCGCCGTTGCCGCCCGTGCCGGCCAGCACAACGACCCGTTTGCCGCGCGGGTCGCCGCCCAAGAAACGTTCGCGTGCCAGATGGGCCAGCGTGCGCCCGGCATTTTCCATCATCTGGATCAGTTCAATCGCATAATCGTCGATCATCGCCCGATCCACCTCGATCATCTGTTCGGTGGTCAACCAGGGAATGGCGCCTGTATAGGCAGGAATACTCATGGCTTCCTTCTTTCTGAACGAAAGCGACCGCCACGGATGGCGGCGCTCCCAGGTGTATACCGTCACAAAAAGTAACTGGCTATATGGATCACGAGCCAAAAAATGACAAAGACAAAGGGCATCAACTGCGGCAAGAGCAACCCTTGCCGTTCGATCCAGGGCTTTCGGGTCAGCGCCAATGCAGCCTGAAACTCAGGGTGATCGGCAAAAAAGCGCCGCTGTTTTTCATGCCACAAGTCAATTGTCTTGCAAGCCCCGATTAACGAGGGCAGCACCAACAGCGCAATCAAAACCCCAACTGCCGGCAACAACAGCGTTGCAAACCAGCGAAACCAGAGAAAGCCATTGGCTTGCGAAATCGCGTATTGTGCGTAGACTTTTGGACTGCGATCGGTTCAATAGAGGCGGGAGGCAGTTTGGCCTCGAATTTAGAAGCTCTTTCATGCGTTTGCGCATAAAACCGCTCTTGTTCTTTTGACCTGCCGTCAACTTATCACCATTGCGTTTGCGCAGCGTTTGTAATGGCCGCGTCGGGCGCTCACGCGTTACGCGATCCGCCTATGGTCAGCCCATAACAGGCTGCACCCAGCAGCGCGGCCTTGGGGTTGAGAATGACATGCACCGGCACGCGACCGAGCAACTCGGTAAAGCGGCCCTTGTGTAGAAATGCTTGCATAAACTGTTCGCCCTGCAACAGGGGCAGGATACGCGGCGGAATACCACCCCCCAAGTAGAGACCACCCGTCGCCAACACCTTGAGCGCCAGGTTACCTGCCTCGGCACCCAAGATCGAAACAAAGGTATTGAGCGTGGCGCGACAGAGCATACAGGGCTTTTCGTGCTGCAGCGCCGCCGTAACAATCAGTGGCGTTGGATCAGCCGCGTTGGCGAATGCCGCGGTTAGCCAAGCTGGTTCCTCCGCAAAGTCGATTACTTTGAGATACTCGTAAATATTGGGAATGCCCTTGCCAGAACAGACACGCTCCCAACTGACATGGCCGAACGCGCCGCGCAAGTAGTGGAGCAAGCCAGCCTCAAAGTCATTACCTGGGGCAAAATCGGCATGACCGCCTTCGGATGGATAGGCGCGATACCGCGCGCCATCATGGAGCAGAAAAGCTTCGCCCAAACCGGTGCCTGGGGCAATAACCGCGAGCGCGCCATTGGGCGTTGGTGCGCCTGGGGCAAGCGTATGCAGATCCGTCAGCGCCAGATTGGGAATCGCGTAGGCGCCGGCCACCAAGTCATTGAGCAACGTCACCGTAACCAATCCCAGTTCCTGCGCTAATGCACCTTCCTCCAGTTGCCAGGGCAGATTGGTAATCGTCGCGCCCCCCCCTACTACCGGCCCAGCCACCCCAAAACAGGCATGTTGTACAGGCAACTTCAGCTGTTCCAGAAATTGCTGCACCAGAGTGGTTAAATTAGGATAGGCGCCACTTGCAAAAGTCGCTTCCACCACCGGCAGGTGCGGGCCGCGCGCCGGTGAAAAAATCGCCAAATTAGTCTTCGTGCCGCCCAAATCGCCCGCCAGATAGTATTGGGCTGCGCTTGTCATTGTTTCCATAAAATTATAGTCTCAATCAAGGCTGATTTGTTACACAGATTGATAGATATTCCCAAAAATTAAATCGGCAGGGGTGCTACGGGCTAGGCATCACGCATCGCACAATCGTTGCCAGATGCGCAATAGTTCAGCCACGCTCCAGGCTTGGGCAATACAGCCATCGGGCTGGTGGGGGGGATCGCCGTGCGCCACTTCGCTAATGCTGCCCACGCCATAATCGGCCAGGTGATCGACAAAAGGCTGGAGCAAGCGCTGTATATAGGCCGGATCGGCATAGACCCGCAGATGGGCTTCGGCAAAAGCGCCAATCAGCCAACCCCAGGCGGTTCCCTGGTGATAGGCGCCGTCGCGGCGTTGGGCATCGCCACCATAGAAGCCCTGATAGGCTGGATCGCCAGGGGCTAGGCTGCGTAGCCCAAGCGAGGTGAGCAACTCACGGGCGCAAAGATCGACAATGGCCTGCTGTTGGGTTGCAGCGAGCAGACTGTCGGGTAAAGCGATGGCAAAGAGTTGGTTGGGGCGCAACGCTGGGTCATCACCAGTGGGCGTGTCGAGCACATCATAACAATAGCCGCGTGACTCATTCCAGAAACGGGCAAAGCTCTGCTGCACTTGGTCGGCCCAAGCACTGTACTCGCCGGCGGGGGCACCAAGCACGTGGGCAAATTCGGCCATGGCGCGCAGCGCGTTGTACCAGAGGGCGTTGATCTCCACCGGTTTGCCAATGCGCGGCGTCACCACCCATTCCCCCACGCGGGCATCCATCCAGGTCAACTGTACTCCTGGTTGACCGGCATAGAGCAGCCCATCCTGGGGATCGACATGGATCTGGTAGCGGGTGCCTTGCTGGTGCCACTGAATGATCGACTGGAGCGTGGGAAAGAGCGTGCGCAGCAGTTCATCATCCCCCGTGGCTTTGTGATAGGCACGGATCGCGTGGATATACCAGAGCGTGGCATCGACCGTGTTGTATTCCGGCGTCTCGCCCTGGTCCGGGAAGCGGTTGGGCAACATGCCCTGATCAACATAGCGGGCAAAGGTACGCAGAATTTGGGCAGCTTCGGCATGGCGCCCCGTGGCGAGGGTTAAGCCCGGCAGCGCGATCATCGTGTCGCGCCCCCAGTCGCCAAACCAATGATAGCCGGCGATCATCGAACGTCCGGCGGGATCGGCCGCCTCGCCTGGTGCCTCGGCCACAACGCGGCGCACGATGAACTGGTCAGCGGCCAGCACCAGCTGTTGCACCCAAGGCGGCGCGGCTGGTTTGCCATGCTGCATCAGTAGTTGCGCTTCATATGCCTGCCGTTGGGCATAGGCATCCACGCCATCCAGCAACCCTGTCGCTGCGGTGCAGGCAACAATGGTCACGCTTTCGCCTGGTTGCAACGTCACTTGCAAGCTGCCGGCGTAGAGGTTGTCATCCAGCGGGTCTAGCCCGCGCGCGGCTTCGACGGCCAGGAAATAGTTGCGATACCATTCATGGTTGGCCGCCACCACCCCGTGGTCGCTTAACAAGTAGAAGGGCGTTGCGCCATAAAAAGCGTCGATGCGCAGGCCATGCGCCACCGGCGTCACCGCCATCCGCCACTCATTGGCATGGGTATTGCCATGATAGTCGCGGTAGTTGACCAGTGCCTTGAGGTCCAGATCCAGCGGCTGTGTGGCCTGGCGCAGCGTGTAACTGATATAGGTGGTGTTGGCCTCTGGCTGCATCCAAACGCGCTTCTCCAGCCGGGCATCACGCAAGGCATAGGTCCAGACCGGTGTTGTGCCTTCCAGGTGGAAGTGTTCTAGGTAATGGAAACCGGGCGGCTCCAGCGGCGCCGCGGCCTGATGCCACTGGTTGGCAAAGAGATTAAAAGCGTGGCTGTCATAGGTGACGCGCTCATCCAGCTTACTCAGGAGCAAGGTACGGCCCAATGGCGGTTTGAGCGCGGCCACCAATAGCCCGTGATAGCGTCGGGTCAACACACCGGCGATCGTACCCGAAGCATAGCCACCAATCCCATTGGTCACCAGCCATTCGCGCCTTACGGCATTGCTAGGGTTACTTGTCACTTCACGGCCAAAGTCGATCATAGGTATTCCAAGTTTAAGATAGTTGGTTAATTAGTTAGCCAAGCTGTACTGCCCTGCCGGCATAGCATCAGCTTGGCACAATTGGGGCAGTAAAATTACTCATCGCACGCAAGATTTTTACTCACTTATGTTACGCAGCCATCAACACCTGTCGGGTGTACGTATACGCTACTGCGTAACATGACTTACTCATATCGATATAGTCTTCGATTCACGCGATTTGTTACACACAAAATCGGATGAATCGTGGATAGTCGTTACCATCCACCCGATGACTCGTCCTGCTCAATAAGATCCCCCGCCCGTTTGATTGGCGCTCAACAACAGGGGCAGCAAAATCGCCAGCGTCAGCGTGACAGCCCACAAAGCTGCTGTACTTGCATCAGCCACGGCCGGATCTGCATTAGCTGTGGCTGACGCTGGGTGGGCATGGCGACCACGCGGCGTGATTGCATAGCGCTGAGTGAGATAATGAAAGAAAAGACCCAACCCGGCACCGTAGAGCAGGTGGCCGATCAAGCTCGGATAGGCGCCGGCGACCGTCGCCAACGACCAAACCGGCGCTTGGCGCAAGAGCAGGGGAAAGAGCGTCAATGCCCCCCAGGCCCACCAGAAGACGCCATACAACATCCCCCAGGCCAGACCAGCGCCATAGTTATTCACCTGATTCTGAAAGAGCAGGCCATAACTGATGCCGATGATTATGCTAATTAACAGATGCACAACAAAACCAGCGATGAGCGAACGGGCGCCCACCAGCTGGGCAATCGTCGGCAGCGCGCCAACGCCAACCATCACAATCGTGAAGAGCAAGCCACCTACCACGCCACTCGCCGTCCCCAGCAAGATGCCCTGGACACCCTGTATCCCAGCCCCTTCGCGTCGCCGATTAATGGGATCAGAAGCGACGAAGAGCACCTCCCACAATTTGCCGGCCACACCCACGAAATAACCGACTAGCGCGCCATAGAGCAGATGGGCAATCAAGGAAGCGACAAAGTTTTGGGCAACGTTTAATGACCACACAACTGGTTGCCGAACGCCCAGCAACCAGGGCATTAGCGTCAGCGGCCCGATCACCCACCACAGTAGCCCATAGTTGATTCCCCAAAGCAGTCCAACCCCTGGCCGTTGGGCATCGCGCTGAAAGAGCAGGCCAAAGCTGATGCCAATCACCGTGCCGATCACGTAATGGAGCGTCCGCCCGATCATCATCGATTCCGCGCCCACTAGTTGCGCCACAATTGGATAAAACGCGTTCCGATCAATACCCCAAGCAAAGACCCAACTGCCCAGCAGCCCGCTAAACGCGCCAATGATCAGCGATTGTACCAATGGTGGCGCAATCGCCTGGCTGCGTGGGCGGCGTTTGGTTGGGGCAACCGGTGCAGGTGTAGGAAGCGAATAGCGCCAGCGCAGCCATTCGCCGATCCCATAATAGAGCACCCCCAGCAGCGCGCCCAACCCCACCCACTGCATCAATAGCTCGGCAAAGAGCCGTTCGATCCTGGTTCCTGTCCAGAGCATCCCCTCCCCGCGCAAAAGCGGCAACAGGGTAAGCGACCCAAACAACCACCAGAGCAAACCCAATGCCTGTCCGCCTATCAAGCCGGCGCCGGCCGTGCGTACAACGGGGCCAAAACACAAACCAAAGACCAGCCCCAGCCCAATGCTGGTCAGCAAGGTGATCAGCAGGCTATCGACCTGCTCCACAGCAAAGCTACAAAAGAGGCCAGCCAGCAAACCAGCCAGTCCACCGGCCAGCAAACGTTGGCCGAGCCACGGCACGCCCGTGATGCGTAGCCCGTTGGTTTCATTACGATTTATCATGTATATCCTCTTTGGTTTCGCGCCCAAAATCAATGGTCTGTACAATATCGGGTGGAAAGAAGAGATCCAGCAGCCAATCCAGCCCGACCCGCACCCGCTTTTCCAAGGTGGGCAGTTTGGAAAGATAGATTGTGCGCCACATGAGCCAGGCGAGGAGGCCGGCAAAACGGTAGCCAAAAATTTCCGCTACGGCCAACTGATGCCCTAGCGCGGACAAACTACCCAACGTCTTAAAATCGAACTCGGTTAGCCCACGTTTACGGAGCGTTGCCGCAATATTATGCCCAATCACTTTCCCTTCCCGTAGCGCATGTTGGGCCGTGGGCGGCGCAAAGCCGGTACGCGAATGCTTGTCCGGCACCTGCGCACAATCACCCGCGGCCCATAGATAGGGAATAGTTGGTGAAACCAGATAGCTGTTAACTTCAAGCTGGCCGCGTTGGGTGAGCGGAACACCCAACTGTTGCAGCACAGGGCTAGGGCGATTGCCTGCGGTCCACACAAAGGTATGGGTGGCAATCGCCTTTTCGCCCAACAACACGCAGCCCGCTTCAGCCCCGGTGACGCGTGTCTTGAGCATAAATTCGACGCCACGCTCCGCCAGCTTTTCCTGCGCATATTGGCCCAATGTTGGGCTGAGTTCGGGCAAAATTGTCTCCCCCGAATGAACCAGCACAATCCGCACTTCGTCGGGATCAAGATTGGGATAGCTGGCGGTAATGCCACGCGTAAAATCATTAAGACTGCCCATCAATTCGACACCAGCAAAACCGCCCCCTGCCACCACAAAGGTCAACAGCGCTTGCCGCACAGCCGCATCCGCTTCATGATCGGCCCGTTCAAAGCGATCGATGATATGGTTGCGCAGCCGCACCGCATCATCGAGGGACTTAAAGGTAAAAGAATTGGCTTCAATACTCTGATTGCCAAAAAAATTGGGAATGGCACCGACCGCGACGACCAACTGGTGAAACGGTAATTGGCTTTGGGGGGAGTGGGCATCGGCGGCAAGGTAGACAATGCGCTCGGTCAGGTCAACCCGCTCCACGCTGCCCTGTACCACCTGGACACGGCGGAATGCACTACGTAAAGGCGGGCTAATGTGCTGGGCATTGACGGCACTGGCGGCCACTTCCGAAAGCATCGGCGTGTGCAGCAGATAATTCGTGCTGCTCACTAGCCAGATGCCGACGGTCGGATCATGGGCAAACTCTGCCTCCAAGGTTTCTGCGGCGGCGACGCCGGCATAACCACCACCCAGAATGACCAGGTGGGTTTGCACCGGCGGCGGATCCACCACTGCGGTCAGTAACCCCAAGCGTTGCCCGAACCAATGGCAGATGGCGCCATAGCCCAGCCCGGTCAGACTACCCATGAGCAGATAGGCGATCAAGGTAGGCAATGCGGTTATGATGGCATTTGCTTGCCACATCGGGCTGCTACCGGTCAACAGCGGGTAGAGGTTCACCCCCAGCAGCACCCAAGCCCCGATCCCCACAGGAAAGCCGTTGAGCAGATCGGCCATGCCCCGCGGCGTTTGGGTACCAAAAAGCCACGCATAGCCCATCCCCATCAAACTGCCCGTGATCAAATGCACGAGCATGTTCTCCGGTGGTGCCACGCCCCCAATCAAGCGCGCAGCCAAAAGACCGACAATGAGACCCAAGAGCAAGCGTTTTAGCACTGTCACACGGCTGAACGTTGAGTAAAGTGTAATCTTCATGAGCGGTTTCCGATCAAGCTACTGCTTCCTTACGGTTAGGCGGGGGAAATTCTGGTTTTCATTCTGATTTGAGCATAACAGCGATTGGTCGATATACCATAGGCAAATAGATCTGTTTGATGCGCATAAAAGTAAATGTCCCAATCGGTGCCGCGCTAAAAGGTGCCTGGCTGCTGATCTGGGTAATGGGGTGGTGGGTCGCCGGCTCGATATCCGCGGCGGTGTAGTCTGCCCCATCGTCACTGCCTGCGTCATAGGGGTAGAGGGTGATAACGATTTCATCAAGCCACGCGCCTTGTTCATCACGCAGCGCCAGATCATGCACGCCGACAAACCAATCGGGGCTGGGCGCGATCATCGTCACCAAGGTGATCAGCGGGTGGCTCTGGCTGGCGGTAAAGGTCGGAATGGTCACCTGGCCGGGCGAAGTGCCTAGCCCAGCACCATCAACAATTTCGCGCACGGTTGCACCAGCGGCGGCGAATTCGTCACGCAGGCGGTTGGTTGCGCCGGTTTCGGCCATCTGTTCAATGCCGGGGGCGGCCAGGGTGCCGCTCAGCCAAAAAGTCGCGCTTAGGTTGTGCGTCGCGCCGATTAAAGGCGAAAAATGGGCGTTGGATGGAAAGCTGGTGTCAGGGTGGGTCGCGGCACTCCAAGTGCTGGTAAAGGTGACAGTGTAGGTTGCGATGTCCGCGGTGGACCCCGCACTTTGCGCCTGAACAACCCCAGGCAAAGCCAAACTGATCAGACCAAGTAAGAAGGCGAATAACCATTTCATAAAAGACTCCTTTGTCCCGCACTGCGGGCATTCGAGGTTGGCGAGTTAGTTTCTTCAGCCATTGCAGAAAGATATACTGCGGTTGGGCACAGATAAAAATAATTGTGCCTCGTTTACACGAGCAGAAGCTTTTCATCTATGCCAGAGCTAAGTATAACGGTCCAAGGTGACCGTCACCTGGCGTGGATCCTGATTGCTTGACAATGGCCTAAGCATTCACAAGTAACGCCCGGTAAGAGCTTTCTATCCTAAAAAATAAGTAGCAATCGGGATCACCAGCCAAAAAACGGCAAACAAGATGGGCATCAACTGCGGAAAGAGTAACCCTTGTTCCTCCATCCACGGCTTTCGGGCCAGCGCAAATGCCTCACGAAATTCAGGTTGACGAGCGAAAAAAGCCGCCTGCTTTTGATGCCACAATTCAATGGTCTTGCAAGCACTGACAATGGCGGGCAAAGCCAACAGGGTGAGCAAAAGCGCAACCGCCGGCAGCAAGAGCGTAGAAAACCATCGAAACCAGACAAACCCATTGGCCTGCGAAATAGCAAAGGCCGACACCAAAAAGGATTGCGATGTGACAAACCAAGTCAGACGACTGGTAATCAGCATATACTCGGATCGGATCTCTTCGCGGATCTTTTCATATTCAAAGCGTGGTTCCATCAGGCTGTTACTCGCTTGACCATGCGGTACGGAAATCAGGATAAAGTGTCAAGCCGCCATCGACAAAGAGGGTTTGCCCCGTAATGTAGGCCGCTTCGTCCGAACAAAGAAACGCGGTGACGGCGGCCATCTCTTCGGACGTACCGGCGCGATTCATCGGGATGTGCTTGAGCACCTCATGCGCCTTCACCGGATCATCCACCCAAGCCCGGTTGATCGGCGTAATCGTGGCACCGGGGCCAATGCCGTTGACCCGAATCTTGCGCCCGGCATACTCCAACGCCAAGGTGCGGGTCAGGTTCATCATGCCGCCTTTGCTGATCGAGTAGCTGAGATAGCGTGGCTTCGGGATCAGTTGATGCACACTAGAGACATTGATGATGACGCCGGCTTTGTCGGCGGCTAGAAAATGGCGAATGGCAGCACGGGCGGTCATAAACGAGCCGCGTAAGTTGACACCCAACACGGTATCAAAGTTGGCCGTCGTCATCTCATGCGAGTCCACGGGAATCTGAATCCCGGCGTTGTTGATGAGAAAGTCCAGACCACCCAGCCCAACGATAGTCTCCTGCACCATGCGCTCGACTTCATCTTCTTTGGCGACATCCGCCTGCACTAAAATATGGTTGACGCCGTGTCCTGTCATTTCATCGACACATTGGTCTAAGACCGCGTGAATCATGGCATCGGTTTCCACGGCATCGGCCTCAGTGCGGCGATAATTGATGGCGACATTGGCCCCTTCGGCGGCAAAACGTACCGCGATCGCTTGTCCAATGCCGGACGTGCTGCCGGTGATCAGTACGTTTTTTCCTCGAAGACCGTTCATAAGTAGTAGTAGACCTTTCTATAGAATGTAATAGAATGCAATATTCGCCGTTGTCACAAAGTCATAACCAGCCGTTTGTAAACCCAGCTCTGCGTAGACCCGTGACGAGATAAGGGCATTGCTGCATCAAACGCCAGAAAAACCCCGTGCGGTAGTTCTCGATCATCAATACAACGGGGCCTTGATCAATCCCGAAATGCCCTGGAGAAACCCAATATCCATCGGACGCTGCCCCAGTTGTAAAGGTTGGATTGAAGCTGCATTTGGCGCCGTACTCGCTGGTCATGACCGCATGGGTCTCATTGAAATACTGAATAGCGGGTAAGACGATTTCAGGCGCAAACGGCAGCGAGGCGACCGCGGCCCAAGGTGCGATCGTGCCATCGTCCAGCCCATCGGGGAGACTACGCGCTTCGTAGTCATAAAAGGATCGGCTGATCCCATCCAGCTCACGTACGGCCGGCCCTGGGCCATCGCTTGCCGTTATACCCCAACAGTTCTCGTTATACCCTTTGAAGCCATTTGGATTGTGGATCGCATATTGTTGCTGGACAAAGGTCGCGCGCCGACTATTCTCAAAGTAGTCTATCCCCTTCGCCCGCATGAATTCGTCCTGGATGCCGCGAAAATCAATCCAACAGTGGGAGAGTTGATGAATAAAAAGCGTGCCGGCGAACAGGAATTCATACCCGTAAAGTTCCCGCCACTGATAGGTCTGCATCCACGCCTGATAACCGGCTGTGGGTAGCGGATGGGTGGGCGACCCTAACGCGAGCGCATAGAGCAGCAGCGCCTCATTGTAGCCTTCCCACCGGTATGGGATGAAGCCGGATTCGGGTCGCCAGCCATGCGTGAGGGTTGCGCCGCCCTTTTGCGCCCATTGCCAGTCCACGCGACGGAAAAGCGCGTCCGCAAGCGTGCGGATCGCGCGCTCTTCCTTCACATCCCGATCAAAGTAGACAGCGGCGGCCAAGAATCCAGCCAGCAAGAAAGCTGTATCTATCGTGGACAGTTCAGACTCCCACACCCGGCGCCCGCTCTGCATGTCGAGAAAATGATAGTAGAATCCCTTGTAGCCAGTCGCATCCGGCGCTTCGCTTTGCGGGCTGTTCCAGAAAAACTGCAAGGTCGTCAGGGTTCGCTGCACCGCTTCTTCCCGTGTCATATAGGCCCGCTCAACGCCGACCGTATACGCCGCCAGCGCCAGCCCGATAGCAGCGATACTCGCCGGTGCGCCCGGGCGGGTGTTATCCGGCACCAAGCCATTGGCCGGATTTGCCAATTTCAGAAAGTACCAGAACGTGTCGCGTTCGAGCTTATTCAATGCTTCATCGCTTGTGAAGTTCTGACGCATGGGTCATCTCCTCTTGGCCGCTAGGCGGCAAATTCTATTGTGATCGCCGCGACTGTTTGGGACGGCATAGTAACGTTAAGCCGACGTGGGCAATTTTCATACTTCCAACGGAGTAGCGCTTTCGCCCTGAATGGTCAGTCGGCTGTTAAATCCGCTGAAGCCATCCCAAGCCTTGTTGGGGTTGGCCGGATCGTCTAGCCAATATTTCTCGTCTACCCGATATTTATAGCCGTATATGCCTGGCGCCGGGCGAGGGAGGTCAGCTATCCAGACGCCAGGTGAATCTGCCCGTAAGACGACGGGGCGCTGCCAACTATCCCAACTGCCAAAGAGTTCAACATACTGTGCGCGATGATGGTGTAATAAAAAAGTGACAGTTCGCACCGTCACATAAGGCGTTGATGGGAAATCGACGAATTCGGCGTGGCGATGCTGCAACGCCATCGCCACAGCCGCTCCCGCAGCGAGTACACCGGCGCCTTGTCGTTCGGTCGGCACACCGGGCACGGCCTGCGCCGTTGCCAAGAGCAGTTGTCGTACCAAATCTGGTGACAACTCTGGGTTGGCTTCCAGCATACAAACGACAGCACTCGCCACAAGGGGGGCCGCAAAGCTGGTGCCATCCACATGTTGGTAGTAAGGCGTAATCAGTTTTGTAGACGCGATCCGCGCCTCAATCTTTGCACCGGCAGGACTGTTCTTCAGGTTAGCCTGACGCTGGGCAAAGAGCGCTTTCGCCTCCTCTTCAACCGTGGTGCCGGGTAATATAGGCGCGACGACCCAAATGCTGGGGGCGACCAATTCGGGTTTGTTGACACCAGCCCCCGTATTGCCATAGTTGCTGTGCCACAGAACCATCGCTGCGTGATCAAAGGTATTCTGGTCGTCAATGCCGCCTACAGTGAGTGCCGTCGGGGCGGATGCCGGCGGCGTCAACCGGCGGCTGCCATCGTTGCCGGCTGCTGCCACGACAATGACGCCACCGGCAACCAGACGGTCTACCGCCACATCGATCGGGTTATCTACGTGCGGGGGCGCGTCACCGCCGAGCGATAGGTTGACGACGCGGATGCCAAACTCCGCGGCATGTTCAGCCAGCCACTGCAAGGCACGTACGATATTGGTATCGGTGATGTGACCGGCATCATTGCGAACCTGGATCAACACAAGATCGGCATCACTGGCCAGCCCGCGATAAAGACCATGGCTGCGTGTCCCGTTGCCGGCCAGCACCGCGCTCGTCATCGTGCCGTGCCACTGTCGGTCGTGCCGCGTATCCCATTCGGGCCAGGTTGGGGTTTGATCCGTGTGAAAACGCTGTACCACCACCGGTTCACGGGTTACATCGACCCAGCCCAGAATCCGGTTGGTCGGCTCGATCAAGTCTGGGTGCGGATAGAAACCCGCATCAACGATTGCCACCGTCACACCCTTACCCGTGAAACGTGGGTCGGCATGTAGGCGCAAGGGCGTGGGAATCGCCCCAAAGGCAGCTTCGGCATCAAGGGGCCAAGCCCGCTGAAGTTGACGATGGAGTGCGGCATCACCCTGAGACAGCAGCACGTGCAATAGTGCTTCCTGCACGCAGGCCGGACAAGCTCCATCGGCAATACGCCAGTCGGGATGGACGTGCGCCAACTGCGCAATTGTGCCGGGCGTCTGCCAGGTTATCTCCTCCAGTTCGAGTTTGGATACCACCTGACGGCACAGTGGGCAGCGATGAGTGTTATTGTTCATTTTACCTGATTTTGCTGGAAACCGATCCAGTCTGGCCAGCCAAACGGGCTTGGCTACGACGGCGCCGCGTCAAGCCGAGTGTTGAATAGCGATAGATATCGGCCGCCGCTTTGCCCACCAAGGCCCGCAGCGCGTGATTGCCGAAGAAATGCTCACGATAGGCGCCATCGCCCATGAAGCCTGTGCCTGGGTTAAGCAGGTTGGGACGCAGTTTGTTATCCGGCAGAAAAGTCTTGCCGTCGAGCAGCTCACGGATGGTCGAGGGCATCCACGGGAAGGTTGCAAAGCACGCTTTGATCTGCGCCACGGTGCGATCTACATCCGCTTCATCATCAGGGTTCACGGCGTCGATCAGGGCGTCGATTTCGGTTTGGATCGTAAAGAAAGGGTCGAAACCACCACCGGCCAGTTTATGCGGGCGCATCAACGCGATGTACTCTGTCCGGTCTTTGGCGCGCATCCGGTTGATCACCAGCCGCACATACTCCAAGTAGGCACCCAGCAGCCACAGTACGGAATAGACCTGCCACAACTTGTAATGGCTCCATGATTTGTAGGAGCTGGCCACCAGTCGGTCGTGCATGCCAATGTAATCGAGCGTCATCTGTTCCAGTGGTGCAAAGGCCGCAGCGGAATAATCACCCGTCTGCTTGGCCTTGAGCAGTAGATCGGCGAGCCAGAAGATACTCATGTGGGTAATATAGAGACCCTTGGAATAGAGTGGGTCGATAAAGCCGGCGGCGTGGGCCAACAGGGCAAAGCGGTCGCCGACGATGTGATGGGCCGAGTATTGCAAGCGATCAACGCGCTGCCAATCGCGCACCGGATGCGCCTGTTTAACCTGGGCGTAGATATCCGGAAAC
>JBBRVA010000093.1:0-14535 GCA_038247295.1 Caldilineales bacterium
GATGCCACCGGCCAACCGCTGGGTTTCTATGTGCCGATCAGCATGCCGCTCCAGCGCCGCGTAAGTACATTGCGGATTATCACATTGGTGTTGGCGCTTTGGATTCAACCCGATGAGCGCGTGACCGTCTTGCACGAAGCGGAATTTGATCAGGCTGTAGCAACGGGCGCAATTACCCCCGTGGAAGCCGAACAGGCAGAACAACGCATCCGCGAACTTACCCTGTTCGTTGTGCAAAAACGCTTTCCACCGGCTATGGTACGCAATTTTACGATCAAAGTTTGATGAGCGACAACCAACGATAGACGAACGCTGATGATCTATATATTCCAGCTACTGTCTACTGTCTACCGTCAAAACAATTACCGGATTTAAATCATGATAGCGATTATTGATTACGGTGTGGGTAACTTACGCAGCGTCTATAAAGCATTTGAGACTGTTGCTGGGCCTCTGAAAATTGCGGTTGACATTCTAGATCGACCGACCGACCTGACCCGTTGGCGCGCAATTGTTTTGCCTGGCCAAGGTGCATTTGGTGACAGCGTCAATAATTTGCGCCGCCAGGGTTTCGAGCAACCGCTGTGTGACGCGGTTCAGGCTGGCCTACCCTTGCTGGGTATCTGTGTGGGCATGCAACTCCTGTTTGACGAAAGCGAGGAGATGGGCCAACACGAAGGGTTGCATTTTATTCCTGGCCGCGTGCGGCGCTTTTCTGAAACGATGCCCGATCCGGCCCATCCCATGCAGTCGTTGCGGGTTCCGCAGATCGGCTGGAATCAATTGCATCGTCAGCGCGTCGACCCTTTGTTAGACGCCGTTCCAGATGGCGTCCATGCCTATTTTGCGCACAGTTATTATTGTGATGCGGCCGATCCGTCCGCTGTACTGGCGACTACGGACTATGGCATTGATTACCCAAGTATCGTGCGTTATCGTAACGCCTGGGGGATTCAGCCCCACCCGGAAAAAAGCCATACTGTGGGGTTGCATATTCTGGCCAATTTTATGCGCATGGTCATAGACGAAACCGAACGACAAACGACAAACGACGATGGAGGGTCGTCGGTCGTCGTCCGTCATTCGCCATAATTCTAGCAATTTTACCCAAACGAGGATGGGATGTTACGTTCGCAAGCCTTATAGTATGGTAAAGTGACGGTACACAGACGTAGCTTGTCACCTTATCCGCAACAGACGCGCATTTGTTCAAGATTTGATTTTCGTATGCTTATTTATCCTGCAATTGATCTTCGTAATGGTCGCTGCGTCCGTTTACGGCAGGGCGATCCCAATGCTGAAACTGTTTTTAGCGAAAATCCAGCGCAAGTAGCCCAGCACTGGGTAAATCAAGGCGCAGAATGGTTACATGTTGTCAATCTGGACGGTGCTCTGGGCGCTACCCAGCTTCAGCTTTCGGCTTTACAGCGGCCATCCAATATTCTGATTCAACGACCCGGCGCTGACAAACCGATCTCGCCCCACGAAGAAGTACTCCAACAATTGCCTGTTAATTTGCAGCGTTTGCGCGAAATACGGCAGGCGGTAACTGTGCCGATTCAATTCGGGGGTGGCCTGCGCACGTTGGAAGATATTCGTCTGGCGTTGGAATTGGGCGCCGACCGCGTCGTCCTGGGCACCGCTGCGATTGAGAACCCCGAATTGGTCAGCAAAGCATTGGAAAAATGGGGCGCACAACGGATCGTGATTGGTCTGGATGCGCGTGGTGGCAAGGTGGCCATTCACGGTTGGCAGACGACAAGCGGTGTCGATGTCGTGGAACTGGGATATCGCATGCACGCCATGGGCGTCGAGCGTGTGCTCTATACGGACATTGAGCGCGATGGCCTGCTCGGTGGTGTCAATGTAGCGGCCACGGCCCGCTTGGGCGACATTACCGATCTGCGCGTCATCGCTAGCGGCGGTGTTGCGAGCCTAAGCGATATCGAACAACTCAAAGCCCACGAACACTATAATATTGAGGGTGTGGTTGTTGGACAGGCGCTTTACACCGATCATTTGGATTTAGCGACCGCAATTGCGGTGGGCCACCAACCCTTAACGCGCCGCAGTGCTGGGATCGTTCCCTATCGCTATGGTCCCACCGGTCTGGAATTTTTGTTGCTCTTCAATCTTTTCTTTGAACAGTGGCAATTCCCGCGCGGCGGGGTGCATAAGGGCGAAAATGATACCGAATGTGCTCGCCGCGAACTAGAAGAAGAGACCGGTTTGAACGTCGAACAGTTTCATGAAGATTGCCAAGTTGTACTAACCTATACTACATCGATCCGCAACTATGAGCTCGAACGCACCATCGTTTACTACCTAGCGCAAGTCGAATCCAGCGAAATTCGGTTGGGTCACGAAAATCATTGCGAAGCCCGTTGGCAGAATGCCCAAGAAACCTGGGAACTGCTGACTGAAACCTCGCCCGAGCAATTGCCGGCCCTCGACGCAGCACTTGCCTATTTAAGTAAATAGTAAATGGTAATTGGTAAATAGTGCTTCACTTACCAATTACCACTTATCACTCACTAATCACCATTTATTATGCTAGCCAAACGCATTATTCCTTGTCTGGATGTCAAAGATGGCCGCGTCGTTAAAGGCGTCAATTTTGTCGATCTGATCGATGCCGGTGACCCCGTGGCGCAGGCTCAAATTTATGACCGTGAAGGCGCCGACGAATTGGTCTTCCTGGATATCACCGCTACCCACGAGGCACGTGATACTATGATTGATGTCGTGCGCCGTGTAGCAGATTCAGTCTTTATCCCCTTTACCGTGGGCGGCGGTATTCGCACAGTGGACGATATGCGCGCCCTGTTGCTGGCCGGCGCCGACAAAGTCAGCATCAACAGTGCCGCGGTTCGCAATCCCCAATTGATTACAGAAGCTGCACAACGCTTTGGCAGCCAATGTATCGTCGTCGCGATTGACGCACGTCGTCGTCAAGGGGCAGACCAAACTGCGCGTGGGGAAGGCTGGGATGTCTATGTCAACGGTGGGCGGATTAATACCAATCTAGATGCTGTGACTTGGGCTAAAGAAATCGAGCGGCTGGGTGGGGGTGAAATCCTACTCACTTCGATGGATGGGGATGGCACCAAAGAAGGTTATGACGTCACCTTAACCCACGTCATCAGCCACGCCGTCAACATCCCTGTGATCGCCAGCGGCGGTGCCGGCAAGCGTGATCACTTTGTAGCGGCCCTCACCGAGGGGGGCGCGTCCGCCGCTTTGGCTGCCAGCCTCTTTCACTTTAAAGAATTGAGTATTATGCAGGTCAAGGAACATTTGCAGGCCAATGGTGTCTGTGTCCGCATGCCCCTGACCAGTGCACTTGTGCCTTCTGGGCGAGAAACCGAGCAGCCGGCATGACAAATTCTCTTGCTCATCAGGAATTTATGGCCGCGGTGCAATTTGATCAAGCTGGGCTGGTGCCGGCCATTGTCCAAGATATATCGACGCAACAAGTATTGATGATGGCCTGGATGAATGCGGAAAGTTTGCAGCAAACGCTTGCTTTAGGTGAAGCAATCTTCTGGAGCCGTAGCCGACAAAGTTTGTGGCACAAAGGCGCGACCAGTGGTAATGTGCAGAAAGTCGTTGAAGTGCGGCTCGATTGTGATGGTGATACATTGCTACTGCTCGTTGATCCGGCCGGGCCTGCCTGTCACACCGGTGAAGTCAGTTGTTTTTTTAGAAAATTAGACGCATAGATTCTCTATTATTCATCGTCCGACCCGCAGTCGGCGTCACTCATTTACCTATTACGGCTATGACAAATCAAATCCAATCTCTATTTGAAACCATTCAAGCGCGCAAGCAGAACCCGCCGCCTGGCTCTTATACCGCCAAGCTTTTTGATGCAGGCGAAAATGAAATTGTCAAGAAGATCGGCGAAGAAGCCGTCGAAGTTATCATCGCGGCCAAAGGCGAAGGCGATGATCGCGTTATCTACGAAATGGCGGATCTCATCTACCACAATCTAGTCTTGCTCGCCGCCAAGAATTTGCAGTGGTCGGCTGTAGAAGCCGAACTAGCGCGCCGCATCAAATAATGTACTGCGATTTTTCAAATCGTTGCTAACGGGTTGAAAACCCGTGTCACATCGCCTGCCTCAGCCATGTAGCACGATTTTTCAAATCGCTGCTACGGGTTGGAAACCCGTTTTACATCGTTTGCCTCGGTTAACTGCCGAGGCAATTTGATTGGTGGAACTTTCCGCCAATGATATAATGAAATCAGCCTTGGCTTGGCGTCAAGTGGCTTATGGGCGCGCCTTAGACAAATGTTATGCCCACGTGTGCTAAGCAGTAACAGTTTTTACAGCAATCCAGTATTACTGCTTGGATTACTCGTTAGGATACAATCGGAGAAGAGTTAATGACGACCACTATGCACGATAACGCAAGATCTCAACCTGCGTTTCATGTCAACGGTTCCCACACAAAACCCGTTGATCGCTTCGCAAAAGAAGCTTGGACCTTTGACGATGTTCTGTTGTTACCTGGCTATACGGAAACATTGCCCTCCGAAGTGAACTTGAGCACGCGTTTGCACGCGCGCCTCGTCTTAAAGATTCCCGTTCTCAGCGCCGCCATGGACACTGTCACAGAAAGTGAATTAGCAATTGCTCTGGCTCGCCAGGGTGGTTTGGGTGTCATTCACCGCAACCTCTCGGTTACCGACCAGGCCGAGGAAGTAGACAAGGTAAAACGCAGCGAAAGTGGTATGATCGTAGACCCAATTACGTTAACGCCGGATGCCACGCTCACAGCTGCCGAACAAGTGATGAACCGCTATCGGATCAGTGGCGTGCCGATTACGGATGACGCGGGCAAGTTGGTGGGTATCTTAACCAATCGCGACGTGCGCTTTGCCACCGACTATCGACGACCTGTCAGCGAATATATGACGACCGATGGGCTGATTACGGCCCGCATCGGCACTACATTGGCCGAAGCCCAAGAAACTCTGCACCGCTACCGCATCGAAAAGCTGCCCTTGGTCGATGAAGACGGATACTTAAAGGGTCTGATTACCTACAAAGACATTCTCAAGCGTCTGGATTATCCCAACGCGGCCAAGGATGAGCGCGGCCGTCTGCTGGTAGCTGCCGCAGTGGGTGTGGGCGAAAATGGTTTGCAGCGCGCCCATGCGTTGATCGCCGCCGGGGTGGATGCCATCGCGATTGACACCGCGCATGGCCACAGCCGTGGTGTGCTCGAAACGATTCGTGCCATTCGTAGCCAATATGCCGAGATCCCGATATTGGCTGGCAATGTGGTAACGCCGGAAGGCGTGCGCGCGTTGGCCGAAGCGGGGGCCAGTGCCGTCAAGGTTGGCGTTGGTGCCGGATCGATCTGTACCACCCGCATTGTTAGCGGCGCCGGCATGCCGCAATTGACGGCAATTGTCGAGTGCGCCGAAATGGGCCAGCAACTGGGTATCCCTGTGATCGCCGACGGCGGTATCCGCTTTAGTGGCGACATCAGCAAAGCGCTGGCCGCAGGTGCCTCGGCGGTGATGTTGGGCAGCTTGTTGGCCGGTCTGCACGAATCGCCTGGGGAAATTGTGATCCGCGAAGGGCGCTCCTTTAAGGAATACCGCGGCATGGGTAGCCTGGGCGCCATGCGGGGGCGCGCCAATGACCGTTATCAAAGCGGCCAGGGCGCAGCAGACAATGCCAGCCCCGATATTGGAGGCAAATTGGTGCCGGAAGGGATCGAAGGCCAGGTTCCCTACAAAGGTATGCTTAAAGACTATATGTTCCAATTGATGGGTGGGTTGCGCAGCGGCATGGGCTACGTCGGTGCGGCTAGTCTCGATGAACTGTGGGAGAAGGCGCGTTTTGTGCGCATCAGTGCTGCTAGTTATCAGGAAAGCCATCCGCATAGCATTACAATTACCAAAGAAGCGCCCAACTATCAGATTCCACATAGCCGGTAAAGGAGGCAAGATGACGTTGGTCTTGGATGCTACACCAGCGAAAACTGTCGAAGAGACTCACAACAAAGCCAAAGTTGCATCGTCAACCCAACGGACGCCCGCCGCGATTGCGGAAGTTTTTTGGCTGGCGTTCAATGCGTTGTCCGAGGAGGAGCAGGAGGCTGTCTTGGAACGACTTCAAGCTTCGTGCCAGCTAGACCTTTCTCCCCAACCAGCAGATTCGCTACGCAAACTTGTGGGTTTGATAGCCGTCGGTGGCGATGCGCTATTAGATTCTGAACGATATTATGATGATCTGTGAGGTCTAGATGCCGGAAGAACTTGTTATTGATACAAATGTACTTGTGGCAATTGTAGATAGTCAAGACAAGTTTCATTCAGCCGCATCTGGGCTCGTGACGCTATTTGTAGCTGGTCGCGTAAGGCTATACTACTTTGATTGTGTGATGATTGAGACTGTTGGCGTCCTGTGTCGCCGTTTGGAGGAACGAAGAAGGAGTGAGTTGCTATCTTCGCTGCTCGAAACCCTGGATCAAACCGTTTTGCAAACTCAGATCAGTTGGGTTGGGCGTGATCTTGTAAGGCTATATCGTCCTGTTGTGGAGCTTGTGCGACAGACTCAAGGTCAATTAAATTTCAATGACGCGCTCATTGCGCTGGTCTGTCGCGAACGAAACATCACAACCATTGCCAGCTTTGACCGGGACTTCGACCAGATTGCCTGGTTAAAGCGTATTTCTAAACCAGAAGACCTGACGCCGACCGACGCCATTGAGGAGCGTGAGCCTTGAGCACCGCAGATCGAAATCGTTTCACTGGCAAAGTCGCCCTCATCAGTGGTGGTGGCACCGGCATTGGTGCCGCGATTGCCGAGCAACTGGGACGCGAAGGCGCTGCGTTGGCTATCTGTGGTCGGCGCACGAGCGTATTGCAAACCAAAGTCGCCCAATTGCAGGCAGATGGTTGCATTGCCGTGGCTATTTCTGGCGATGTGGCGACCGACGCTGCTGCCATTGTGCAAACTGTCGTCGCACAACTAGGGCGGCTCGATGTCCTGATCAACAATGCCGCGATCTCGGCTGGCGTAGGTATCGACGAGATGACGGGCGCAGCCTGGCGGCAGGTAATGGCGGTCAACTTGGACGGCGTCTTTGATCTGGTGCGCCACGCCCTCCCTCATCTGATCGCCACGCGCGGCAATATCTTGCACATTAGCAGCATTAGCGCTATCTCGGGCGAGTTTGATGACGTGGCCTACGCCGCCAGCAAAGCCGGTCTGGAAGGCTTCAACCGCAAGTTGGCGCTGGAAGTGGCTGTGCATGGTGTGCGCTCCAACGTCATCCGCCCTGGGTTGATCCGCACTGAAGCATTTGCCAATATGCCGCAAGATTTCTTTGATGCGCAGCTACCCTTGATCCCGCTGCGCCAGATGGGTCAACCCGAAGATATCGCCCGTGCCGCGGCGTTTCTCTGTTCAGACGACGCCCGTTTTATCACCGGTGCTGTCTTAACGGTGGATGGCGGCGAGTCTGCCAAGTAAATACAAGAGATTAGGGAATGGATATTAGATATTGGGTAATTGTGCCGGCTATTAATCTCCAATCTCTAATACCCAATATCTAATATCCAATTATCGATTTAACCTCTATACACAGATGAGCGAGGCTGTATTATGTCCGTAACCGCAATCGTAGGCGCGCAATGGGGTGACGAAGGCAAGGGTCGCATTATTGACTATCTGGCGCAAGCAGCCGATGTCGTGATCCGTTTTCAGGGTGGTGACAACGCTGGCCACACTGTGATCAACGAATATGGCAAACATGCCCTGCACCTAATCCCCAGCGGTATTTTTAACCCTACTACCCAAAATATTATCGGCTCCGGCTGTGTGGTCAATCCGCAGGCATTGTTAGACGAAATGAAGAATCTGGAAGCGGCTGGTTTGAAGCTGGATAATCTGTGGATTAGCAACCGCGCCCAGATGGTAATGCCCTATCACCGTCTGCTCGACGAGTTGGAAGAGACTGCACGTGGCAAAGACACCATCGGCACAACCAAGCGGGGCATTGGCCCGGCCTATGCCGACAAAGCATCGCGCTCTGGGTTGCGAATTGGCGATCTTCTGCAACCAGATTGGCTGGAAGGACGGCTGGATAGCGCGCTGATGACCGTCAACCAGAAGCTTCAGATTTTGGGTGGCCAACCGTTGGATGGTCAGGAACTCTACGCCCTGTGTATGAATTACCGGGAGAAACTGGCGCATCGCATTATCGATACGGTGCCGATGACGCGCAAGGCCCTGGAGGAGCAGCGCAGTTTCTTGCTCGAAGGCCAGCTAGGCGTCATGCGTGATCTAGATTGGGGTATCTATCCCTATGTGACCAGCAGCAATCCGACCGCTTCCTTTGCTGCCTCCGGCGCCGGTTTGCCGGCGCGTGTGATCGACCGTGTGATCGGTGTTGTCAAAGCCTACAGCACTTGTGTGGGTGATGGCCCCTTTCCCGTGGAACTACATGACGCCGACGGTGAAAAATTGCGCGCAATTGGGGGCGAGTTTGGCGCAACGACAGGCCGTCCCCGCCGTTGTGGGTGGTTTGATGGCGTAGCGATCAACTATGCTGCCTGGCTCAACGGCATGACAGGTTTGGCGATTACCAAGCTGGATGTGTTGGATCACTTTGAAACGCTGAAAATTTGTACGGGTTATCGCTTGCCAGACGGTGAACTGATCACCAATACGATGCCAGATACACCTGTGCTTTATGATGCGCAGCCCGTTTATGAAGAATGGGCCGGCTGGAACACCTCTACCGAACAGTGCCGGCGCTGGGAAGATCTGCCCCAACCAGCGCAGGCTTACATCCGCCGCCTGAGTGAATTGGCCGGCGTGAAGGTGGATTATGTTTCTGTCGGACCAGAGCGCGAGCAAATGTTTGCCGTTTAATGGCATGCTGAGGGCTGTCGATGACTTTTGATACACATTTGCTGGACGAAGCATTGCTGCGCCGAGCAGATGCTCTGGAGCATGATCGCCAAACCACGCTGGCGCGCATAACGACAATGCTAGAACAGTTGGGCGCGCCCTATGGTATTGAGCGCGCCTGGATTTTTGGCTCTGTCACGCGGCCTAATCGTTTCACGCAACATTCCGATGTAGATATTGCCGTGGAGACGATCAACCCGAATGATTTATTGGATGCGCTCAGCGCGTTTAGCAACTACCTGGAACGCGATGTTGATCTGGTTGTGCTAAATAAATGCCACTTTGCGCACCGTATCCGTAGCGAGGGACGATTATGGACAAAAACGCAAGTATTGTCCTCCGCGTCGATATAGAAACGCAGATGACGCAGCTCGAAGAAATCTACGAAAAATTGGAGCAGCGCGCGCAAGATATGGAGGCTGATGATCCGGCCAGATTAGAAAGCATTGCCTACCAGATCCACAATCTCTACAATGCCGTCGAAGACTTGCTCAAAATTGTTGCTGCGCATTTTGAAAATCACATTGCCGATGCGGACCGCTGGCACAGTGCCTTATTGAAGCGGATGGCCCAGATGATTCCGGCGTTGCGACCAGCGTTGCTTTCTGAAACAACGTTTCGCTTGTTGGACAGCCTGCGTAGTTTTCGCCATTTTTTTCGTCATGCCTATAGTGCTGATATTGATCTGAGCCAACTTATGGCCAATCTAGCGAAAGCGCGACAGCTGCGCGCCCAACTTCAAGCTGATGTCAAACACTTTCTCGATCAGCTAGATGCGTCGTAACTGTTAAGCCTGGGACAGGCTTAACAGTTACGACGCGTGATGAACGAATGTGCCAGACGACCGTAGTAGCTGCCGTCCGTGTGGCGTGATCCCCAGCGCCACACCGCCGTGCGATAATGGTTTTTCTTCAACCGATCCAGCACTGATCAACCCGTCGATCAGCTTGCCCAGCGCGCTTTCGCTGCGATAGCCAAGTTTGCCAAACGCGGGCGAGCTTTGCGCCCGTTCATTCAGCTCGGTATCGCCGCGCAACAGACCGATCAAGTTGCGCCTGCCCCAACCTTGTTGCTCCAACGCGCTCAAAATCAGCCGTAGTTGTTCTTCTTCACCCGGCAAAGCCGCTTCGCTGTCTGGTAAAGCGGCTGCCCCGCAGTTGTCACAGATGCCACAGTTGGCGCGTGTTGCCCCGCCCAGGTAATTGGCCAGATAGCCATGCCGGCAATAGCGATTGCGCGCATAATCATAGATCTCCGTCACGCGCTGGCGCTGGATAGTAGCAAACTGGTCGAGCAAGCTGTCGATCGCCGTGCTCAACCCAGCGGGAGCCGGCGGTAACGTCAGCAGTAAGTCGCGCCCGCTGGCCTGGTAACGGAGTTGACCCGTCTGTTGCCAGGCCAGTAATTGCTCCTCCAGCCGCGCGGGGGCAATTTGCGTGCTTGCGGCCAGTTCCAGATAGCCGCGCGTGACGATGCGGTTGGGTAACAGATGTGCCTGCTCGACAAAAGCAGCCAACGTTGATTCTGGTGAACTGGAGAGCTGGGTGAGGCTAACCGTGCGTGGCGCATCGTAATGGCGCGCTAGCGCGCCCACTTGTTCCAAGACACTTAAGGCCACGCGCACCCGTGTGTCGTCTGGGCCACGCAAATCGCGCAGTAGATCGTCCAATGCTAGCGCTCCAGGCATGCCTTTGGGCAGACGCGCTTGTACGGCGCGGTACACATCGCGCAGAAAATCCTTGTCCAGCATACTCTCATTGGTATGCATGGTCAGGGTTGCTTTGTCGCTCGCACTGTAAATGAGCACGCAGTGGGCCGGTTGACCGTCGCGTCCCGCCCGCCCAATTTCTTGATAATAGGCCTCCACCGCATCGGGCAGCCCATAGTGGACGATAAAGCGAATATCAGCCTTGTCGATGCCCATGCCAAAGGCGATGGTGGCGACAATCACACGGGTTTCGCCGCGCATAAAACGTTCTTGCACCGCGGCGCGATTGGTCAGGCCGGCGTGATAGTGATCCGCATTCACCCCCTGCCGGCGCAACAATTCGGCCAGATCTTCACAGCGTTGGCGGGTGCGGCCATAGACAATCCCACTGCCCGGCAATGCCTGACAGAGACCGAGCAAGCGTTGTAACTTTTCATCTTCATTGCGCGCCTTGATTACCTGCAACTGTAAATTGGGACGGAAAATATCGGTAACAATCAGCCGCATGCGCGCTGCCTCGGCATCATTAACCGCTGTTCCCAGCAGTTGGCGCTCGATATCTTGGCGCACGCGCGGCGGCGCAGTGGCCGTCATTGCCAGGATAGGCGGCGCGCCAAGGTCGCGATGGGCCTGGCCCAGCCGTAGATAATCGGGGCGAAAATCGTGGCCCCAGGCGGAGACACAGTGCGCTTCATCGATCACCAGGCGGGCCAAGCCAGCCTGCCGGACCGCATGTAAAAAAGGTGGCTGGCGGAGCCGTTCGGGTGCAACGTAGACCAGTTTGTAGTGTCCCGCCGCAATCTCCTGGACAGCGGCAGTTAGGGCCGGTCCATCTAGGCTGCTGTTGATTGCAATCGCCTGGGCGCGCAAGGTGAGGGGCAGATTATCGATCTGGTCTTTCATCAGCGCAATCAAGGGCGAGACGACCAGCGTGACGCCTTCGTCCATAAAGGCTGGCAATTGGTAACAAAGCGACTTGCCACCGCCCGTGGGTAAAATTGCCAGCACATGTTCGCCGCGCCGCGCGCAGGCCATGATCTCAACCTGGGCGTGTAGCAACGATGCAAAGCCAAAATACTGCTGTGCAGCCGCCAGCAACGTGGTGCGTTCGGCCGCGCTGACGGCAACCGTGCTTAAATCGGGCAGCACATGTTCGATGACTGGCGGTGCGCTTGGCTCTACACCGTGCTCAGTAGCTTCGGATCGGCGGCGACGGTTGACCGGTTGACCGGCGCCGAGTTCTTTCTCGATCGCGCTGCTGATCTGAGCGAGTTCTTCTTCAAAGCGTTCGGCCAGTTGCGCATCGGCCGTGCGGACGCGGTTTTCGTCCTGTGTTTCGGCAAAATAGGCGCGTAACTCGCGCAACAAATAGATCGGCAACGCCTGTTCGCCATCATTGACGGTGTAAGCGCGCACCGCATAGGCCGCCGCCGTCACGGCGTCACCCCGTTGTTGGTGGACACGCATCAGGCCGACAGCGGCAGGCCGACTGCTGGGCGCCAGCGTCTGGTGTTGCAAAAAGGCCGTGGCCGCCGCATCTACGTTGCCTTGTTGTAGATAAACATCGCCCAGCAAGCCCCAATAGACGGCCCCATTTGGATTGCTTTCGGTCAGCGCTTTGGCAATCGTCAACGCCTGGTCGGTTTCCCCCGCGGCCAAATAGGTGCGCGCCATGCGCACGCGCGCGCTGGCGGAATCTTTCTGTTCTAGCCGTTGCTGCATCACGGTTACGGCTTCGGCTGTACGGCCCTGGCCTTCCAAAGCGCGCGCTTGTGCATCCTGTAATAGTACATAGCTGGGCGTGTCCAAAACCGTTAGGCAGTCGAGCGCATCCTGCCAGCCTTCCCAGGCAAGCAAAAAGTCTAGCACGCGGTTGCGCAGCGTGGCCGAAAGGTGATCGATCTGGGCCGGTGTGAGATCAAGTTGGGTGAGGAGTGAATTTGTAGGCATAGGAATTACAATCTGAACGATACAAGATATGCGGTGTGTTTAGAGTTGGTTATAGTCAATTTTAACCGCGTAATCGGGGATTGGATGTACGCCGATTACCAGTTGCCAAAATTTTTCTTCAAATTGGCGGCTGAGACCGATGCTGAGATGGATGGTGTCGGCATGCAAGCGGGCGAGCAGCGCCGCGTGGTCCAAATAGAGATGCTGGCATGGCGCTTGCGTCAGCCAACTTCTGCCTAATGCGCGCCACTTTAGGTCGGTGACGGGTATGCCGCGCTGCGGGTTATGTTCGGGATAGGTTTTACCGCCCAACTGAAACCCAATGCGCGCCGCATAGTTTTGAGTATAGGCGTCCCATGAAAAGTTGGCCCATAGTGCCTGTGGTTGGAGCAGGCAGAGGGAACGGATCTGACCGTGCAGGACATCACCTGGCTGTTGATCCGCCTGTTTGATCAGAAAATCGGCGCGTTTTTGGCCGGTTAACTGACGAATTTGACGTGGTCGTTGGCGGACAAAATCGGTGAGCCAGTCTTCACTGTGAACATGCTTCGGTTCGGGCCGGACCAAGTTCATTGTGACCACATCACCCATCTGGATCACGCGTCCAGCCGTATCCGTCATATCGCCTATAAGCAGCGCGCCAAATGGTTTAACTGGGCGCACCCAGCGCAGTCCGCTGGTTGTGTCGGGATCTTCGATGAAGCCTGCCGTGCAGATGCCGCCACGCATATAGGTCATCGCCATGACCAAAAATTCATGCTTGCCATCAAGCGATCTCATAGGTGGACAATCTGTAGATTGGGGATGGCTGTGGCCCAAAATTCGGCGACGAGGCGACGATGACACTGTTCTGGTGTGGCTTCACTACACAGTAGACAGGGTGCTTTGTACCGAGCCAGAAGCGTTTGCCCAAGCGCCTCGGCGTTGCGTTCTGTTAGCAACGGACGAAACTGGCGGACATAGGCCGGCCAGTTGTTGTCTTTGCGGTACGTGTCGAGGATAGTGGCGGTGGGAGCGAGATCAGGCTGGTGTTCGTAGGCCATGCCAAGCAGTTCGAGTACAAAAGCGAGGTCGTCGCGTTTGGCCCAGCCAGCCAATTGCGAAACATTACGCAGGCGGATGTCGATCAGGGCATCCACATGGGACGCTTGCAACAATTCCACAAAACGACGCAACGGTTTTTGGGTAAAGCCGATCGTGTAGACAGTGCTCATAGTCAAAACCGAAATCCAAGCTGTTCTAGTATCTCTTCGTCTTTTTTTGCGATCTCGATCCTGCCATCAGGGTGGATATGCAGCACAGTGAAATTCTCATCAATCAAGTCGTCTGTGATTAGCCATTGGCGGTGGCACGCATGCGGATTGCCTTCGCTGCACATGATGACGGTCTTGGTCTGTTGCGCCTGTTGGGTTAACTGGCGCAAACCCTGTTGGTAAAGTTCAGTCTGGCGTTGGCGGCTGTAATTGGGAAGCTCTTTGCCTGGATCGTACAAATCTTGCTGATCGGGCCGCCCGCCCAGCGTGGACCCCATATCTACATAGTGAATGCCAACTTTGCGCACCGTCGCGGCCAATGTCTCGCGGTTAAAGTGGGGATTGTAGCGGCTGTAGGGTTGGCTGCGCACATCCACCAGGCAGGTGATGGCGTGTTGTACCAGCAATTCAACAAACTTTTCGCTGCTGTGGTTGCTGTGGCCGATGGTGTAGATAACAAGTGTGTCGTTCATGTGGGCTCCTGCCTCGATTTTACCTGATCAAAGGAACACTGGCAACCGTAATTTGTTGTAATTTCAGTGTGGAATTTATATTATACAGAAATAAAAAATGCTTGTACTTTATATTGCTAAGGTCATGCGTCCTGATGGGACGAGGAGAACGTCCGGCAGGGATACATGACTTTAGATGCAGTCACGCGCAATTGAGCAACTCCACGTTTTGGC